>JAJZSC010000072.1 GCA_021849995.1 Bacillota bacterium
AGATCAAAATTTCAATCCACGCTCCCATGTAGGGAGCGACAATGCGGTTAAACATAAACCACGGCCAAAGTAAATTTCAATCCACGCTCCCATGTAGGGAGCGACCTCAAGCAAATTTAGCTAAGATTATCGGGATATCAATTTCAATCCACGCTCCCATGTAGGGAGCGACGACGATACAGCCGCTTGATGCGGAAATACCACTGCTATTTCAATCCACGCTCCCATGTAGGGAGCGACCATTCCTGCAGACATTGGAAAATTAAAGATCAAATTTCAATCCACGCTCCCATGTAGGGAGCGACATATTTTATATTATAACGCAAAGTTGCAAATAATATTTCAATCCACGCTCCCATGTAGGGAGCGACGAATACTGACGTGATTTTCTAACTTCTTGTAATGTATTTCAATCCACGCTCCCATGTAGGGAGCGACCCTGGATCAACCATACCGCGCTCATACCTCGAAAATTTCAATCCACGCTCCCATGTAGGGAGCGACAGGCAGGAGGTCGAGAGGTCACAGGGCGACAAGAAATTTCAATCCACGCTCCCATGTAGGGAGCGACATGGATGGCGCGGGTCAAATGTACAAAATATTATTATTTCAATCCACGCTCCCATGTAGGGAGCGACGGGATTTTATTTGTGAGGAGGACAAGTCATGAGCATTTCAATCCACGCTCCCATGTAGGGAGCGACGCAAATAGTCACTGGGGCATTCGATCCAGAATAGATTTCAATCCACGCTCCCATGTAGGGAGCGACGCTGGATTAGTCGAATGTGCCTATTGTGGCAAAGAATTTCAATCCACGCTCCCATGTAGGGAGCGACTAGTAATGAGTATTTGTTCCACTTGTCTCCTGGTATTTCAATCCACGCTCCCATGTAGGGAGCGACTCTTTGATGATGATGTCGTTAGCATGCAGTTTAGTATTTCAATCCACGCTCCCATGTAGGGAGCGACAGCAAAAACTAATAAAACTTTCTTCAAAATAGAAAGATTTTATTAGTTTTCTTGCATTTTTACAAAAACCGCCACTCCACCCCCCGCATTCTCTGCATATTTCAACAAGTTTCTAACCATTTCGCGGTGCGAATCCCCCAGGGATTTTATGTTCGCTTCACATTCGCACTAAATGATCAGGGTATCCTCAACATCAAAGGAAGCCTTCGCGCCTACATGCTCAACCTTATTCTTGTAATTATTCCCTAACAAATAAAACCTCAAGCTATCCTTCTCCTCATCAATAATTTGCTCCAGCTTATGCTGAACTTCACGAAATTTAGCCGCATCCAGCACACATTCAAAGACCGAATTCTGAACACGCTGCCCATAATTCACACATTGCTTGGCAACGTGACGCAGCCTCTTCCTCCCCGCCGCCGTTTGAGTATTCACGTCATACGTGATAAGCACTAAAATATCTTCTCACCTACTTCCACATAAAGGCCGGGTATCCGTCCAAATCCCCCCGGATAAACCTGGCCAGCAGCATAGCCTGGGCATAGGGCACCAACCCCCATTCCATTTTCTCCTGCAAAAAGGGATGCCTGATCTCCTCCTGCTTCCTGCTTTGCCAAGCTTTAAGGATAGTTTTTCTCGTATCATCATCCATAATGACCGCTCCGTTTTCCATTCGGGTAAACCCACCGCCATTGACTTCCCTTTTGTTGATTAAAGAAATGACAAACCGGTCGGCATAGACGGCCCGCAGCTCTTCCATCAGATCCAAAGCCAGGGAAATCCTCCCCGGCCTGTCTCTGTGCAGAAATCCCACATAGGGGTCTAAGCCAACGGTTTCCAAAGCCGCCGCAGCATCATGAGCCAAAAGAGTATAGACAAAGGACAGCATGGCGTTGACATTGTCCAGGGGAGGACGTTTGTTCCGGGAATTAAAATAAAAATCATCCTTTTGCTGAAGAATCAAATCATCCACTACTCGGAAGTACTGGGCCGCGGCTTCCCCTTCAAATCCCCGCAGCTGCTCTAAATTCTGACTATTTCCAACCAGCTTCAAAGCCTTGGCCAGGGTCTGGCAGACTCCTTTCAATTTATCCACATCCAGCCTGGCCCCATGATCCCTGGTTGCCCGCTCAATCACCCAGCGGGCATTATATATTTTTCCCAAGATAAAGGATTGGGCAATTTTATGACTCTCCGCCTCATCCTCCGAAAGCCTGTATTGAGTCTTTCGCAAGGTAACATTGCCCTTAACTTCGCCGACAACCCTGCCCAGAAATTTTCCGCTGGGCTTCATAAAGCTCAAGGCGATGTTGCGTTTGGCGCAGGCACCCATCAGGGCCGGACTGGCTCCGGTATAGCCAAAGGCAATAATGCCCTCCAGATTATGCAGGGGAACTCTCAGCGCCTCTGCCTCATCCTTTAAAATCACAATATTTTCTCCATCAAGGGACAAATAAGTATTGGGCGAAGTCACATAGAGAGTATTCAGTAATTTTCGCATTCATCAACCTCAATTTCCGAAACATTCTTTTTCATATAGGCCAGAGCCGATGGATTTTTACACAGCTTAGGCAGGCAAAGTTCACTGAGAGAACAGGCTTTGCAGCCTTTGGTCGGCTTTACTTTGGGCGTATACCTTCTGTCGTACAGCTCATGCATCTCTCGGCAAATAGCCTTTACCTCTTCCCGGATCTCCTCGTCAAGCGTCACTTTAAGCCTGCGTTTAGGTTCTCCATAAAACAGAAACCCTTCGGGAATCACACACAAGAGCATTTCTTCCAAACACATAGCCTGAGCGCATAATTGGAGCACATCCGCATTGTCCTGCTTGGGCTTGCCCCGCTTATACTCCACTGGAACCGGCTTATAGGTTCCCTCCCGACCATAGAGGGTGACTCCATCCCGGGACTTGTGGAATTCCACCACATCACAAGCCCCAGTAATCCCTAACGTACAGGAAAAGATTCCCATACTCCGGGATATGATCAGATCTCCCCGTTTTTCCTTAATGGTATTGTCATGGGTTTTCTCGTGCAGGATTCCGCCCTCAACCGTGCGCAAATTTTCCTGCCACTGCTGTTCAATATGGATTAAGGCCCACTGACGCTTACAAAAGGCGAAGTGCTGTATTCCGGACAGCAGCAGGAAATCTTCTTCAGTATATTCCATTAAAAACCTCCAGACTCAATCCTTCCAAGACTTCATCGGATATTCTATAGCCATCAATATTTTGGGGTTATTTCAACAATAGGTACATCCTGTAAGGTTCTTAAATACCTTTGAAGAAAAACATTAGCACATCGGTGTATGCTTTCCTTCAAAACCCCTTACAAACCTCCAACTTCTATCAAGGCGAACAAAGAGGCAATCATTTTCAAAAAGAGGAATACTTGGCATGACTGTTCTTTCCACTCTCAATCTATGGCTCATCAAATGATAATTGCTTCTCCTCTATACTTTTTTAATTTCACTATGCCGGCCATGTAACCGAGAAAAGGGTTGTATTCGAGATTCCACCTGTATATATGATCCATTATCAAAGGCGTTCTCAGTTCGTCTAACTTATATTTGGCAATTTGAACTGAGACTTTTTGTAGTTCTTTCCAATCGACTTTTCCATATTGCAAGCGCTTTGCCACGGTTGAATCAACAACGACAAGACGGGTATCGCTGTCAATTACCTTGAAATCCCGTTCCACCTGACGAAAGTTTTGCAATTTATCATCGATGACCAATTTTTTATGTTTTCCCGATAGTCCATATAAGGCGATTTCATCCGCAAGGGATTGTGGGCTCAAGTCCGGCACAATGGTTCTGTCCTCTTCAAAATACCCTTTAAGAACAGCGGCAGGCTCCTTTAAACCCAGATTGAGCTTTAACATTCCGTCTTCTAAAATACAAAATGTCCACATCTCGGAATCATCAAGAAGGCCCTCTCGATTTACACGTCCTGAAGCTTGCAGCAAGGATACCAGTGATCCAAGCTCGCGAAATCCATTTCTGAAAGACAGGTTTACGCCGGCTTCAACACACGACGTTGCAATAAGAGTCCAATCTGTATCCTTTTTGTTATCCAAGCGTTTTTTTATTTGTTCAAGTGTGTTGTCCCGATCATTTGAAATCAAAGCCGTAGACAAATGTTCGACACTCGCTCGTCCAAAGTGTTCCGAAAAATAGTCCGCTAATACGGCAGCACTTTGAACCGTGTTCAAGATGACCAGTCTCGGCCCCGGAAAATTGACAATCCACTCAGCGAGCTCCGCCGTGCCTTTGGGGAATAAATCGCTATGATAAGAAATCCGTTTGTTTTCATAGACCGCAAGGCGCTTGCGCAATTCGTCAGCGATGATTTCAGGAACACAGTGGGGATTTTCGTCACCGGCGATTTCTGGAATTGTCCAGAATCGGTTCAGTGAACCGGACGCCAAAACCCAATAGCATTTCCATTCCGCAGCATAAATGTTGATCCACCTCCAGGCAATGGGCAGAAGTTTGGCTGGCAACGCAGCATGAGATTCATCCACAAAAATAGCACTGCCGGGCAATTCGTGTAAGCGGCGCAGGGTTGCGGTGGAATTCGAGGCCAGCGTTTCAAAAAAAGCAACAGCAGTTGTCACAATAATTGGCGCCCGCCAAAGCGCGGTTAGGTGTCTGGCATCCCCGCTTTCAAAGTCTGCGCGGTGGTGCAACTCTGCTACAACCTCCTCAGCGTTTTCCCCCGATAAAACGAGCATATCCCGATAGGTCTCAACCGATTGTTTAATGATATTCGTAAATGGCAGTACAACAAAAATACGCCGTAGTCCGCGCTTTTCCGCCTGTGCAAGCAAATGAGCCATGACCGCCGTCGTCTTTCCGGAGCCAACCGGGCTGTCACAGGAGGTTATGTCGGCATCAATATCGGCGTTTCGACACGCAAGATACATCTCATAGCGTAGAGCGTTCCGATCATCGTCGGCTCCTTTTTGTTTTAACGCTGCAATATGCCCGTCTAATTGGGCAAGCCGTTCGGCGGCGCGCAATTTAACCGGACTCATTTCAGCCGGATACTTCCGGTAATGGATAGCCGTATCGGTATGATCCGCATCAACGAGGCATGATAAGAGCATCCGAAGGAAAACCGAACGATCTCCTTTAATTTCTTCCTCACCGTACTCAAAATGGCTATCAATGAGGTTGTTGTGGATGGCTTCAAGTTCCGGCAACTCTCTATCCACATCGGAAGCAATGGGACTGTCCCGAAAAATCGCCTCATTACCCTTATTCATTTCGACAGTAAAGTCAGGAAACCCAATGTGGTGAGCTTGAATTACAGCGGCGGAGACAGCAGAAAAGCGTTTGCTATTCAAAAAATAAGCGGCTCCCGCATCTACATGATTTCGCGGAAGAGATTTGGCTGGATTTTTCCCGGCAAGTACATCCTGATTTTCTTTGTTCAGCTTGCCTAGATCGTGAAATGTGGAGGCTTTTTCTGTTATCCGTGATAGCAGTGCTTTGTCACAGTTTGAATAGCAACTTATATCCTCCACATATTCGTGGGCAAGCGACCTTACACCACAAATATGTGCCGAATACTCCTGCTCAGGAATATCATTTTTTTTACTGTGAGCGTAGTAAATCATACCAGCATCAGGTCGCTTACGGAGCTCACCTTGGCCTTCAATTCCTCCAGCAGAGCGGTCTTATCCTCATAGTCGTCCCAGCTCGTCGACGCAATGGTTGCATCAGCAATACGCTTTGGTGTAAGCGCTTCCAAAAGGAGATAATCCGGACAACTGCCAAGCGCATTCAGATGTTCAATATACCAAGCATGACGAATGCGAACATCGGTGCGAATGGCGGAACGATTTAAATCATACGCTTTGGGAATCAAAAGCTTAAGCAAGTCAATATCTTCCTTCGTGCAGCCTGTCTTGTCTGCATAATTGGGATTCACAAAAAACGGCATACAATAAACGCCATGTTCCACGATTCGGAAAGCCAAAGGAGCCATTCCTCCTTGTTTATCCTCTTGTACACCGGCTTTTTTTGTGTTCGTGTGGCGTATAACATTGACTGGCGAAATGGATACCCCCACACCGAATTGAACAACCCCCGTTTTAATAAATCCTTTATTGGCCCCTTTTTCTAAAAATGTATTGCCAAAGACCCGAGCATCCCAATATTTTTGAACAAAAGTACTTTCTAAGAATTTCTTCTGATCAAAATTTTTTACGTCATTAGACATCTCACCTGTAATGGACTTCAAGTCACGACCGCGCGACTCCAATATGCTGTATGTCTCTGAATTACTCACATATGTCTCGGGAAGACTCTGAAAAAATAAGCTGTCGTGGTCCTCCACTAAATCGCGAAGCTTGCGTTTGAAGGAAACAGGTGAAATTTCACCCAAGCCATTGGGACGCTGGCGAGGATCGCTCTCCCTGTCCGGGTCGCCGTTCGCATTTGAATTTACAACTTCAATGACCAAAAGACCGGTTGCGCGCGTAATTTCACTGTTCATGATTAGCCCCTCCTATATTATTATCATTATCGTTGTCATCACCGCTTGCTGTTACTGAAGACTCTCTTTTGGGAAACGATGCCAGATAACCAATAAAAAGCTGTGCCTTATCAAAATCACCGAACCGTGTTGAATTCGTTATTATCGCCTTCAGTTTATTTGCCGCATCCTCATATAAACCGAGAAGCCAGCCTGCTCTCCAACTCTCTTCATTTTTAGTTTTCATATTTTTAAAACGATATTGTTTGGCCCAAGTTATATAGGGATTCATGCGGAGAGACAATTGGGCAATCGCCTGATTGGGCGTTTCACCGGCTGTTGTAAACAATGCGCTGCCCACCAGCTGTGGGGGAACATCACCGCGTACAACTTTACAGTACAAGGTATGCAGCTCGTCGGATATCTTCAAGAGCTGTCCGACTAAATAAGCCATACTTTCCATGTATTTCTCCTTTCTACCACCACATTTATAAAGAAGCAGCCCAAGTACGGACAACAGAGTAACCGTTTCTTTTCTTAATTTTTCTAAAGTTCTCTCCTCTGTCTTGTCCTTGCATTTTGAACCGCCATGCACCCAGTTGCCAATATGGCTTACCAAGCCGGATGAATGGGTAAGTACGATATGAAGGTAATTACCGATCATACTTTCCTGCATAAGGTCAAGCAGCAATTCCATGCCCTGATAATATTTCATTCGTTCAACGGCAGTCTTGCCTTGCGCCAATTCTCCGTTTTGCTTCCAAACATTGTTGACGATTTGAGCCACTTGCAACGGAAAAGGAATTTTTCGCTCACCCAAATCTGCTTCTGGCGTATTCCTGCAGCCGGTCTCCCAGTCCTCCGCCGCTTGGATGAGCTGCTCCGGCGAGCAATTTCGGGTAAATATCACCTTTGAGCGAGCTTTGTCCAGTTTGCGAATTGTGAAAATCTGAATAAAATCCGGCTTTTCCTTTGCCGGAAGACCTCTGAGCGTCCTAATAAAGTCTTTGGCGATGTTTTCAAAACGGGCTTCCGCCTGCGCGGAACTTTCTGCTTGACTGGAACCGAAAATTGAAGCGAATCTTGGCGGAGTCTCCTGCAACTTGGAAGGGTAAACAAATAGGATTTCGTTCTTATCGATTTTTCGCCATGTGACACCCTCTCGCTCCAGGCCGGCAACCCATTCCAGTGATTTTTTGGCAAGCGATCGATTTTCCATGGCGATGGGATAGGAAGCATCGTCTATCTGCTCATAACGATACTGGCAAGGCTGTCCATTGAACATTGAACGCAAGGTTACATCAAAGCCATGGAGTTTCACGCTTGGCATAGGTTCATTGGGATTAATAAAGGAAATCCCAAATGCGTCACGTTCAACACTCTCAGACTGTTTGGATGTACTCAGCAAGCTGGATTTCAACAGCATATCGTTAATCCATTCGGTGATATGTTGGCTTGTTGCGGGATACCCATACTGTTGCCAGTCTAACAAATCCAGAACAACTGAAATTGATACACCAGTGTCATCGTTATGATCTTTCTTAGGGTTTCCTTTATGGAATAGCACAGCAAGCAGAATGCCAAGGTCCTCTTGTTTTTTAAGCTTTGCGAAAACGCACTTATCCAGTGCGGATCTAAAGCTTTTACCCGACTCATTTGTGAAACCGGAGGCTAAACGAATTAGTTCGGAAACGAGGGCTCGTTCAGGTTGTTCTTGATTTCCAATTAAATCCGAAAGGGTCTGGGGAATATTATGTAAGCTTCTATCAATTTTTTTGACAATACTTTCTTTCCAATTGTCATTGACGCACCATGATTTAATTTTGTCAAAGGGGATAGTACCTTTTTCAATCTGTTCCAACTCGGAAAGCTGTTCTTTATCGGTGATGCGGTATAAGGGAACAATATTGAAAGCGGGAAAGGTTCCTTGGTTGTTCCCGTATTTTCTCAGTGACTGAGCAAACTCTGCACTTATGTTCTCAATTCCACGGATCGAGCTGTCCTTGGCAAGCCATATTCGTATACAGGGCGCTTTGGCAGTAACCTTGGGTAAGGGTTTATATTCTCTATGCCATTCCTTGGTGCTGATTCCTTTACTTTTCAAAGCAGTGGACAAACTATACAATTCATTGAGCATAGTTTTCACTCCTTTTCGGATACTCCAGTACGCCGTTTTGAATGACAAGGTCATTGTCGTATACATAGGAAACCGGAGAAGCATATCCTTTGGCAAAAACCTGTCTCAGCATAGATGGTATGATTACGGGGAGCGCATCGGCCAGCACCTGTGTTGTGTCCCGAAATTCGCCAAAATAAGAGGGAGTGAATTCTTTCCACCCCAATGTGGGTATGGAATAGCACTGACCTCGTTTCAGTCTTCTTTCAAAAATACTTTGATAAGCATGGCCGGGTGAGGTCGTTTTTTTATCCCATTGCACAGCCCTTTCCGGCAATCTGCTTTTTTCTTTATTCGGAACAACTTCTGCGTACAGTCTATAACAGACATCAATTAACACTGTGGCATACAACTGATAATTATTTCCCTCTTTAATCGATTTGGAATTTCGCAAAGGTCCTCCATAGTTGGTGCAATAAGAGTGGTATTGTATGGTTGCACACAACTCCACTTTTGTGGGGATTATTTCTACATCCGGCCCCCATAAGACGGATTCAAAAATAGCCTTGACCGCAGAATAGGTTGGCGCTGGATAGCTGACCGGACAGTCACCGCTATCCGGTCTTGTCCACATTGCGGTGTTACCGGCTATCTCCATTGCAATGGGATAAGACAATCGTACCATGAACATCCTCCTTTCTAATTAAATTCATACTTGTCTTTTATTATAGCTCTCTATTCACCATATTTTGTGTTGTATTTTGTCGTTATTAGGCTTGATAAATAAAAAGAACGTCTTAGCCAAATTTTTGGAAAGACATTCTTTTACACATATAAACCTATATTTTTTAATCCACGCTTCCAGTGGGAAGCGACGACGAATACCAACTGTCCTACTTAACCCGTATTCGGATTTCAATCCACGCTTCCCAGTGGGAAGCGACAAAGCCCTACCAACCGCTCTAATGCTGCTATTTTGTATTTCAATCCACGCTTCCCAGTGGGAAGCGACTATTTGAACTATAGCCTCGATCTATATTTACTAAAATTTCAATCCACGCTTCCCAGTGGGAAGCGACAATGTTACTGGTGATGGTGCTCCTTCT
>JAJZSC010000073.1:0-9131 GCA_021849995.1 Bacillota bacterium
CCACCCGGACCATGGTAGCCCCTTCTCGAATTGCCAGTTCGAAGTCCTCACTCATGCCCATGGACAACTCTCTTAGCTCTACCCCAGGAAAGTTCTTAGCAGCTAATGAGTCCCTTAACTCCCGAAGTTCGCGGAAAAACCCTTGAGTTTGCTCGTTTGTAGCATTAAGCTCTCCAATGGTCATAAATCCAAATACCTTAACATGAGCGCACTCTGAAATAGAACTTAAAAAGTCCTCTATTTCCTCTTTCATAAAACCTGCTTTGGCTTTATCACGGGAAACATTTACTTGAACTAAAGCTGACCAGATGAGCCCTTTTCGCTCTCCCTGGCGTTCCATCTCTCTGAGCAAATCAAACCGGTCAAGTGAATGAATTAATTTTACCCTATCATCAAGATATTTGACTTTATTCGTTTGTAATCTGCCAACAATATGCCATTCACAATCTGAAGGCAATACCGGGACCTTTTCAATCCATTCTTGAACCCGGTTTTCCGCAAAAAATCTTTGGCCCGCCCGGTAAGCTTCTTTTATTGCGTCAGGAGTCATAGTCTTAGAAACTGCTAACAATTTCACCTGCTCTGCATTACGACCAGCAGAGCGAGCTGCATTCTCAATTCTGCTATGCAAATCTTTAAGGTTTTCTGATATGTTCAATAGTTTTCCCACCCATATATGTGAAGTTCTACAGCATGTCCGAGTTTCCTGCTATTGCAAGTGACTATTACTAAATTTGACAGATATTCTAAGGAAAAGCCGCTGCCTGTTAATTCTTTAACACCGGAATCAACCCTTCTAAACCAGGCCTAGGGTTAGTTACGATTGTTATACCACTTACCAAGTCTTGAGAAGAAATCTCGGTTTCGCTTTCATCTGCTATTTTGATTTTTTTAAACCGTATTACACCTTCCGACACAGCAAGTACTCCTTGTTCTTCTCCCTTTGTCCAGAGTGCTGACTTTGGAATTATTGTACCGTATGTTGGAGGCCGAGAACTCCAAGTGATTTGCTGACGCCTTTTATTCAGACTACTGTTTACAAACTGATTGAATTCCACTGCTACCCCTACTGGATTTTGATATTTTTTTAAAATTTTTGCTGTATACTCCTGCTGATCTATTCTAAACTTAAGACTTTGGCCAATACTTAAGCCTTCAAGCGACGGTAATTCAACAAATGCAATAGTAGGAAGATGATTATTTACTATTTTCCCTATGGTTGCTCCGGTTGAAACCTCGGAATTTGCTTTTTGGCTATTCTCTTTCTCAGCTAATAGTTTGGTGATATCCATATTTAATAAAGCTTTGGGTTCATACAGATTCTCTAATCCATCCGTTTCTTTATAAAAAAGTCCACTGGCCGGGGCAAAAACCTTAACTGCAGATGACCCTGCACTACTTCCAGGTGCTGCGCCATCAATACTAATCTGGGCGACAAGGTCACCTTTTCTAAATCTTTGACCATTCTCCCCATTAAATTTTATTTTACCAGTAGAAGAGGCCTTAAGTAAAATTTCTTCATTGGCAAAGACTACGGCAACTTGGACTTCATGCTTAACAGAGCCCGTTTCGGCCACTTGAAATTTCAACTGAGCAGTAGTCCAATCGGAACGATATACCCAACCAATACTGGCGATTAGTAAAAGCAATAAAATTATTATTCCTACTCGAGCGCTTATCACTTTATTTTTCTTTGTTGTTTTCCTCATAGACCGGACCTCCAGAGATTTACGCTCTTGGCAACTTACAGGTAAAAACCGTTCCTGTCCCTACAGATGACCGTACATGAATTTCCCCGCCTGACCCCTCGATGATATGTTTCGCGATACTTAAGCCAAGTCCAGTTCCCCCTTGCTCCCTTGACCGTGCCTTGTCTACTCTGTAAAATCGCTCAAATACTCTTGGCAAATTCTCTGCAGGTATTCCACAACCGGTATCACCAAATTCTAAAACAACCAAGGCCCCATCCCCTGCAGCTTTTAACCAGACACTTCCTTCCGGAGTATACTTAACAGCGTTCTCCAACAGATTCAAGAGGATTTGACTTAATAAATCTTTTCCAACTTTGACAGCTGGCAAATCCTCGGGAATATCTACCATGAGTTGAAGCCCTTTGGCCTGAGCATAAGTTTCGATTACAGGCTTAATATGTTCAAAGGCTTCTTGTACAAAGCTTACTTTCGAAGTAGGCTCTGCACGCAAGACTTTGTTTTCTATCCTGGATAGAGTCAATAAGTCCTCAATTAAACGTTGCAGCCGAAGGGTTTCAGTCTCGATAATATCTAAGAACTTTTTTCTTAATGCTGGCTGCTCTGCAGCCCCATCTTGCAAGGTCTCAACGAATCCTTTAATAGAAGTGAGCGGTGTTCTAAGTTCGTGAGATACATTAGCTACAAATTCCGTTCTTACCTGCTCAAGCCGTCTTAATTCTGTCACATCATGGCCGACGATAACTGCCCCTCTCGTTCGTCCATTATCTGCAATAATCGGGCTGACCTGAGTTAAGACTATCCGCTGGGCTTTAAGTAATTCTATACTCCCAGCCTGACCACCGGCTAACACCCTGGAAACCAGGTCATCTAACTTTGAGTCCCGAACCATTTCAATAAGATATTTGGATTGTACATCTTCCTGAGGCCTGCCGAAGATATGCTCCGCCGCTCTGTTAACTAAAACTATTCGACCTACGTGATCAAGAGCGATTACACCTTCCTGCATACTTTTGAGAATAGCTTGAATCTTTTGAGCCTCCTGTGTGCCTTTCTGAATGATATTCTCAATCTGCCTGGCTAATCTACTCAGCTCTATGGCCAACTGCCCAAGCTCATCAGAGGAATCTTCAAAGTTAAACTCCTCGAAACTACCCTGAGCTAGTTTCCTCGCTGTAAAGTTCAGCCTTTCGATCCTTCTTGAGAGAGTCAGAACGTAAATATAAACTATACTTCCAGGCAGAACAATTGCTAAAACGACCAACGGTAAGTTAACAGGCAACATTCGTGAGCCTGTTACTGCACTTGCCCCAACCCAAAATAGGAGAAGAGAGAAAGTCGTCATAAGGCAAAATAAACCAGTCAATCTCCACTTTATGCTCATAAAATCTATCCTTTTAAGCGGTAACCAATACCGCGTAAGGTTTCTATGTATTCAGGATTCGAGGGATCCTTTTCGATTTTAAGCCTCAAATGCCTAACATGAACATCAACTGTGCGAGTATCTCCCGCATACTCGTAACCCCAAACCCGCTCGAGCAATTCATCACGCGAGTACACCTTGCCAGGATGGGCAGCCAAAACCCTCAATATTTCAAACTCTTTCGGGGTAAGCTCTGCCTCTTCACCCCGGACAAAGACTTTAAAACGGTTAAGATCTATCCGCAATTCCCCTCTAAAGATTTCATTTTCTTCATCTGCCGGTTTACTGCGGCGTAATCTCGCCCGGATTCTTGCCAGCAACTCACGGGGGCTAAAAGGTTTTGTCATGTAATCATCTGCACCTAGTTCCAAACCTAAGACCTTATCTATTTCCTCACTTTTTGCTGTCAGCATAATAACCGGCAATTCCCTGAACTTCGGGTCTTGCCTTAATTGTCGGCATACTTCCAAGCCGTCCATCCCGGGCAGCATTAAATCAAGCACCAACAAATCAGGTCTGCTATCTTGCATACGTTCCAACGCTTGGGGCCCATTTTGCGCAAGTATCACCGAGTATCCTTCTTTTTCTAAATTAAACTTCAAAAGTTCTTGAATTGGTTCTTCATCATCAACTATTAGGATCCTTGACATCGTGCGCCTCCCAAAGATTTAGTCTAATCCAGCTACTCATTCTCCCGGTTTGACCTTCATCCCGTCTATATGAAAAAAACGCATCTGAATTGCACGAAGTGCATAAAGAACAGATAGAGATATTCTCCTCTAGAATACCCGCCTTGATTAGCTGCACCTTATTCAGACCCCAAAGATCCAGCATATACTTACCGGGTTTTGTTGGCTTTATAAGAGTACTCTCTCCAAATACCGCCCTTACCTTTCCAGCAACTGAATCATCTATCTCATAACAACACGGTCCAATACCCGGTCCAATTGCGGCTAGACAATCTTCAGGCTTTCCCCCGGCTTGAGCCATTCTATCCAAAACTGCCTGGACTATCTTACCAATCGTTCCTTTCCAGCCAGCGTGAGCAATTCCAATTGTCTTGATAACTGGGTTGAAAAAATAAACTGGAACACAATCTGCAAAAAAGGCCATCAGAGCCACATTCGTATCAGTAACTAAAGCATCTACTAAAGGGATGGCACTGTCCAAGCAGGTACTCCCCCTCCCTGCATCCTCTGGGTTAACCCAGTATACTTGGGTTCCATGTACTTGCTGACCGACAACAACTTCCTTCGGAGAGGTATTCCACTCAGAAAACCATTTTAAACGATTTTCGAGCACTTTATCACGGTCATCCCCTACATGTAAACCCAGGTTTAAGGATTCAAACGGCGAATCACTTACCCCATGTTCCCGGCTGGAAAAACCGATCTGAACTCCCAATTTTTCCCATTCCGGAATAGTTAAATATCTTAGCCGCTTCCCTGTTTTCCATTGCCAAACCATGTAGAAGTACTCCTCTCAGTTTGATTTAACTATACCATAAATTTTCCATCGGACAAACTCCCCAAAGGTCCTATTCTTTACCCTAAAACGAAAAGAGGAGTTTCCTCCTCTTCATCTATGTTCATAATTCTCCGGGTTAAATTCCGGTAAATCTTGCGCATCAACTAGAATTACGTCAACACCTATTTTCTTAACTCTATCCCAAGGAACTACTAAGTCATCAGTTTTTCCTCCGCCAAAAAAACCCCAGCTTCGGGAGGGCCCCGTAACGACTATACCTTTTACCACTCCACGCTCCAAGTCAAGATCAAGGTCTTTAATAGGTCCTAGCCTGCGCCCGTCTTTAACGTTAACAATATCTAGCATCCGCAATTCTGAGATTCGCATGAGTATCCCTCCCTTCTCCTAAATGATATGAGAAGGAAGGAAAATATATCACTCTGAACCTTTTGAACTAAACAAATTTCCGCATATGGTTGAGGGCTGCTTTTTCTAAGCGGGAAACTTGAGCTTGTGAAATTCCGATTTCATCTGCAACTTCCATTTGAGTTTTGCCATGAAAAAATCGAAGGGAAAGAATGAGTTTTTCACGTTCACTCAACCTTCTTAAAGCTTCCCTGACAGCAATTCCTTCTAACCAGCTGGCATCAGAGTGTTTCTCATCTCCGATTTGGTCCATAACGAAAATCGGATCTCCCCCATCATGATATATAGGTTCGAATAAGGATATAGGTTCTTGTATAGCATCCAGTGCGAAAATTACTTCCTCGCGCGGCAAGGATAGCTTATCAGCTATTTCGGTCACAGTTGGTTCGCGCGAGCATTCGCTTACAAGTTGATCTCTGACCTGAAGGGCTTTATAAGCTATATCCCTTAATGAGCGACTTACCCTGATGGGATTATTATCCCTTAGGTATCTCCTAATCTCCCCTATGATCATAGGGACAGCATAGGTAGAGAACTTTACGTTTTGACTCAGATCGAAATTATCAATTGCTTTCATAAGTCCGATACATCCGACCTGAAACAAATCATCCACGTATTCCCCACGGTTCGTAAACCTTTGGATTACACTTAGGACAAGCCGCAGGTTTCCATGAATCAACTTTTCCCGAGCTTCTATGTTGCCACTTTGTAAGCTTATAAACAGTTCTTTCATTTTTGAACTGTTTAGGACAGGCAACTTTGAGGTGTTCACTCCACAGATTTCTACTTTGTTTAAAGCCATATGAGCACCCTCCAAGCCAAGATTCTGTTGGAGAGTATGCCCGAACTAGCATAACCTTATTCCAAACGACAAAATTCTTTGCGTAATCGCCTAATTATCCTTTTTTCCAGACGTGATATGTACGATTGAGAAATTCCCAATTTATCTGCCACTTCTTTCTGAGTTTTCTCTTCACCATTATCTAAACCAAATCTTAAGCTCATGATTAATTTTTCCCGATCAGACAGCCTTGCCATAGCTAAATACAAAAGTTGCCTATCGACCTCTTCTTCCAAAGGTCTGGAAATAATGTCATTATCAGTTCCCAGAACGTCAGAAAGCAATAATTCATTTCCATCCCAGTCTATGTTTAGCGGTTCATCAAACGAAACCTCGGATCTGGTTTTATTATTTCTGCGTAGATACATAAGTATTTCATTTTCTATACATCTGGATGCATATGTGGCCAACTTAATTTTCTTCTGAGGGTCAAAAGTATTGACTGCTTTAATCAGACCGATTGTTCCTATAGATACTAAATCCTCTATTCCTACACCTGTATTTTCAAATTTCCTTGCAATATAAACAACTAATCTCAGATTGCGTTCAATCAAAACATCCCTTACAGTTGGGTCCCCCATCTCCAGCCTTTCTAAAAGAATCCCCTCTTCATCTGAGCTTAAAGGCGGTGGAAGAGCTTCACTGCTTCCTACATAGTAAATACCCTTTACTCCAAGAAGTTTCTGCCTAAAAAGCAACCAGAGAGTCTTGATTCTATGCTGAATCATTGCCAACCACATCACGCATTAACCACCCCTTTTCGACTGTGTTCCGGATGCAACAAAGCTTGGTAATCCCCCTCCGGACTCAAGTTTTGTCTTACTAACGCTACTGTTGCAGGTATTTCCCTCCATATTGCTGAATCCAATAATCTGACCTGACGAGGCCGTACTCCTAACAACCAACTCCGTCTTTCAATTGTCTGAAAGGGAATATAAACCAAGTTCTTCATTAACTCTGGATTGCCATTCCATAAAGTCGGCCAAGGGTTATCGATATCTTGATATCCTCCACTTAGAAAAGAATGCCATTTTTCAGGTATACCTTTAATAACAGCCTCCTCTTCAATTAGTATGACAGGTCTTCCTGTAAGCGGATCTTGTAAATGATTGCCAGTATCCATGAGGGCTTTAACACTAATGACATCTCCATCTTCCCCAAAATCAATTTCCACCTCAAAAATATTCTTAGATAATACCAGAGACTTAACCTGCCATCTCTCCCAGAGGTGCTGAGTTCCCAACCATAAAGCTGCAGCGATAGGTAAAAACCAGAGGTTTTCCAAACCTATCCTAATCATCCTCGCATTGGCTGAATCATTGAATTGAGTCCATGCCCATAAGGCGTAAATAAATCCCCCTAACCCTGCCGAGAGAAGCCAGAAGCCTGTTAGAACTTTAAAGAAAATCTTCGGCCCTTCAAGCTTGAAAGCTACTTTTATCATGAGGAACGGAACAATAAATCTGCTTAAAGCTGACCATTCCGGCAGTGGATATGCACTTAAAACTACTGGAATTTCTCCAAGCAATACACTACAGAGAATACGCAGCGGGAGGATAGGAAGATGAAGCAGGCGTGCGGTTACTACCAGTATAAAAGCATCCATACCACCGTTAATTAAAATATCAAGGTCTAAATACCGTACCTCAGACATTTGTAGCAGCCCTTTCTGCGCCCCTTCTTTCAAAATTATACCTAAGACAAGAGATAAAACCTGTCGCTTTACGTGGGAATTTTTAGGAGAACAATTGCGAGTAATGACGATTAGATGTGAACCTTCGGCACAGTTTACGCTGCGCAGCACTCGCTCGCTTACGCGCCTCCGCAAAATCGGTTCACTGGCATCGGTCAACTCTTCCGTTTAATTATTATGCTTTTTGGTGTACACCTGTCATAAAAATCTAGTATGTAAACAAAAAACTGCCGATAACCATCAGCAGTTTTATAGACCTTCATGTTAAGTTGTGAAACCTCTCGAATCATGCCTTTTTAAAGCAGAGTTATCTTCTTCTCCTCAGGAATTCGGGAATATCCAGGTCTTCGTTAAAGCTTGAAACTGGTTTGATAACCGTTTCCCCGGAAGTGCCGGTTTTAGCAACGCTTTGTCTATTATCAAAGCCTGTCGCAATCACTGTTACCCTTACTTCTTCCTTCATGTTGTCATCAATGACCGCACCAAAAATTATGTTAGCCTCAGGATCTGCGGCTTCAGCAATAATTTCGGATGCTTCGTTTACTTCAAACAAAGTGAGGTTAGGCCCACCTGTAATATTCAGCAGAACCCCTTTAGCACCCTCAATGGAGGTCTCTAACAATGGACTGGATATTGCTTTACGTGCAGCATCAGAGGCTCTGTTCTCGCCCGAAGCTTGGCCAATTCCCATTAAAGCCGAGCCTGTATCACGCATAATGGTCTTGACATCCGCAAAATCCAGGTTTATAAGACCCGGTACAGCAATCAGATCGGAAATGCCTTGAACCCCCTGCCTTAAAACATCATCCGCGATTCTGAAAGCCTCATGAATGGTCGTATGCTTGTCCACAACCTGTAAAAGCCGGTCATTTGGGATGGTAATGAGAGTATCAACCTTGCTCTTAAGCTCTGCAATGCCCTTCTCGGCTTGCATAGCTCTTTTCCTGCCCTCAAAAGTGAAGGGTCTGGTAACAACCCCGACAGTTAAAGCCCCGAGTTCTTTTGCTATTTCTGCAACTATTGGTGCAGCACCTGTCCCGGTGCCTCCTCCCATTCCGGCAGTGACAAAGACCATATCAGCCCCTTTCAAGGCCTGCAGGAGTTCGTCTCGACTCTCTTCAGCAGCCTTTGCTCCGACCTCAGGATTGGCCCCCGCACCTAGACCCTTAGTTAGCTTGGAACCTATCTGAATTTTTTGCCCGGCCCTTGAGAGATGCAATGCCTGTGAATCAGTATTTACTGCAAGAAAATCTACACCTTTAAGGCCGGCGGTAATCATGCGGTTTACTGCATTATTTCCGCCTCCACCGACTCCGATTACTTTAATTTCCGCAAATTGGTTTACTTCCATATCGAATTCAAGCATTTAAGTGTTCTACCCCCCGGTTAATTGCTTCAGGAACACAATCTTCATTTCCGTAGAAATTCGAGGCCCGCGTATCTTATCCTTCTTTTCACTTAAACTTTTCTAAAAGATTTTTTTAAAGTAGACGTTCATGCCGCTGAGCAACTACATCAAATGATGAAAAAATGAGTAATGTCTCCAGGATTTTGTTTTACAACGGTCACTCT
>JAJZSC010000073.1:9141-9611 GCA_021849995.1 Bacillota bacterium
TCTGTAAAGCTGCGCGGACCAAACTAACGCTCAAATTACTTCGCTCCAACACGAAAGCCTCCAGTGGAGGGTTTTGCCGAAGCCGCCAGCTTAAAGAGACAGCCTAACGGCGAAGGATTCTGACTCGCCGACAACTGAGCCAAGGATGGCGAATTTGGAGGGCATCCCGCAGCTTTCATCTAGCAGTTTTGTCCTTAGTTTGCACCAAGAAGAGAGTATAAATCTATGGCGGCATAAGTGCATCTAGGCAGTTGCCTGCGCCAGAGGCTTGGCACCAGCCAAGATTTCTTTAGTCTGCGAGCGTACGTCCGAGCGTCTGTAACGCAACTCAGCTTGCAAAGACTATTTTCTCAAGAAATGCCGGCGAATGATCGCCAAGTTCTGAAAAAGTCTTACTCCGAAGGCCACAACTGCTGCCAGGTAGAGATCAACTCCAATCCGATCACCGACATAAGCTAACAGACCGGCCA
>JAJZSC010000074.1 GCA_021849995.1 Bacillota bacterium
AAGATATCCTGAACGGATAATTGGGTTCGGGAATATACGGCTAGGCGTGGATGGTCCGGATAAAGTTTTAGAGCTTTATGAGCAAGGTTTTAAGGGAATTAAAACTACCCGCCCGCTAAAAAACTATGATGATGAAGAATATGACTTAATCTATAACAAAATTGAAGAACTAAGACTGCCGATTTTGTTTCACACAGGGATAGTCTTAGTAACACCGGCTGATAAGTATGAGAATGTCTCCTCTGCTAGAATGAGGCCTATTTTTATGGACCGAATTGCCAGAACCTTTCCGGATTTAAAAATATTTATTGCACACCTGGGAACGCCATGGTTTGATGAAGCAGCCCAAATGGCACGTTTCCATAAAAACGTTTATGTTGATATTACTGGTTCTCCGAGAGGATGGTCAATGAGAAAATCTCCTCAATTTTTTGACGACCTCTTTTGGTGGGAAAATGCCTGGGAAAAACTTGTTTTCGGAACGGATGTACATTATAACGACATGGAAGAGGCTAAAAAGCTTTATCATCGGATTTTAGATCTAAACAATATTCCAAAAGAGACCCAAACTAAGATTTTTGGGGAAACTGTGGCGAATATGTTAGGTATTTAAAAGGAGTAAAGTATGAGTGATAAGGTTAAGTATGGGATTATTGGTACAGGACCGAGAGGCCAGGCACTAATGAAAGCGGCTCTTGATTCAGGAGAGATTGAAATAGTAGCTATGTCTGATGTTCAATCAGATATGCTGGAGAAAGCTGCCCAATTAGTTCCTCAGACCCAAAGATTCAGCGATTACCATGACCTCTTGGCTTTAGAAGAAGTAGATGCTGTAGTTGTAGCAACTCCTAACCATACACATTATGGTATTTTACTTGACTGTATAGCGGCCGGAAAACACATCTTGAGCGAGAAACCTGTAGCAACTTCCCTTAATGAGCTTGATAAAATAATTGAACTTGTAAAGAAGAGCAACATAATCTTTCAAGTTGGAACAGAACTTCGTTATGACCCTATGTTCCGGCAAATGAAATCCTTAGTGGATGATGGTACAACTGGTCCGGTACGAATGATGTGGTGCAAGGAATTCCGGCCTCCTTTTAAGCCTGGGTACGAAAACTGGCGCTTAAGGAACATATCTGGCGGAACCTTCCTGGAAAAGAATATCCATCACTTCGACCTCTTTAACTGGATTATTGGCTCAAACCCTGTTAAAGTAAGTGCTTTTGGTGGTAATGAAGTTATTTATAAAGAACAAGAAGTAATCGACAACGGCTGGGCCATAGTTGAGTATGAAAACGGGGCAAGAGCGTCTCTGGGTGTTTGCATGTTTAGGCATTTTGGCTTTGATTTACAAATGGGGGTTATGGGAGAACTCGGAACGCTTGAAGGGCATGTACCTGATCTCTATCTGGAATTAAAAACTGCTCGGATGCAAGCCACCTATAAATTTGATAATTACTTTGCAAAAGGTTTTGAACACGGTGGGGAAGTAGAGCAACACCTTTCCTTTGTGGAAAGCATCAGGACTGGAAAACCGACTTCTGCAGGAATTGAGGCCGCAAGGTGGAGCCATCTAATTGCCTTAGCTGCTGAAAAATCTGTTAAGACTGGACAAACAATCAATCTTAGGGAGATGTAACGAATGGCTATCAAACTTCAAATTATTGAGGAAAAGCAGGAGTTTTATTATCAATTTGCCAGAACCATAGCTGATGAGATAAAGATGAATAATGACGCGGGAAGAATTACAAAATTAATCCTTCCCGTAGGGCCAGTAAAACATTACCCTGTTTTGGCAGAGATAACAAACAAGGAAAGAATCTCTTGGAAAAATGTCTGGACTTTTAACATGGATGAGTACCTTGATTGGCAGGGAAGAATAATCCCGGAGGCTCACCCTTTAAGCTTTAAAGGTTTTATGTCCAGCTTCTTTGCTTCAATCGATGAAAAATTGAGGATTCCTGCTGAACAGGCCTGGTTTCCCGATCCAGCCAGGATTGATGAAATTAGTGAGAAGATAGCCGTGCTTGGTGGAATCGATACTTGCTATGGTGGAGTGGGTGTGCATGGGCATATAGCCTTTAACGAACCACCTGTTTCCCGTTTCCACCAGGTAAGTATAGAGGAATTTGCTAATTCCTTAACAAGGATTGTACCTCTGGCACCTGAGACGATTGTAATGAATAGTATTCGCAATACCGGAGGGAACTTTGCCGATTTTCCGCCACTTGCAGTGACTTTAGGGCTGAAGGATATCCTGAATTCTAGTCGCATCAGGCTGTACTGTGACGGAGGAGATTGGCAAAAGACTGCTGTGAAGGAAGCCCTCGAAGGACAAAAGAGGATTGATTACCCCGTGACCTTGCTCCAGGATCATCCTGATGCTATGATTGTAGCAACGAGAGAGACTGTCTCAGAGATTCGAACTGCGCTTTAACCATGGTACTGGTTGATACATCATCGGAGGTAATACCATGGTTAAAACCGTATATTATTTTAGTATGTACTTTCTGTTTGCTAGCGTTTTCTTAAATGAGATATTTAACTTAGACAGAAGTAGATATACCATTTCTACTTCTTTCGGTGTATTGCTTTTTTTAGTCTCATCCCTCACATTAATTAGAGGGTTTCAGTTATATGTTTCATTGATTTCCCTAGCTATCGGGCACTTAATTTTCCTTAACTATAACCTTGGATATGATATTTGGTACAGTAGTATTACAAAGAGTATAGGTATGCCGATACTCTTTGTGGTAATTCCTTTAATAACATTTCCCATAAAACATGGTCAATATTTGGAAGCAGTTGAAAGCTTCTTAGGGGCTAAACGGGAAAAACCTATATTTCTGTTTATAATTCTTGCAATAATCCATCTTTTCCTGACTATAACTTTAAACATCGCTTCAATTCCGACAATGCAAAATATATTGGATAAAATAAAATTACCCCATAAATTTCTATCCCGTTTGTATACAACTGGTTATTCTTCCTATATGGTGTTTTCACCATATGACGGCGTAGTAAATATGGTACTTATCTTTACTTCAGTTAGATATTCGGAGTATTTTTTTAGTGGTCTATCAATGGTTCTTGTAATTACCATTATTTCAGCCGGTTTGCTGAAAACTGACCTCAATCAAATGCGTGATTTGAACCACAGTTTGTCTATTCTTAAAGAAAATGTCGTTAACAAGAGAGTATATGAACTTCTATTTCATATCCTTATGTTAATTGGAATAGCATTTTTGGGTGATAAACTATTGCACTTTTCAAATCCTCTTTATGGAATAGCAATTATTATAGTAGTGTATTCAATATTCTGGGGCTTCCTCCTAAAGAAATTGAGTAACTTTAAAGAAGAATTAGCAGACTATAGCAAAAATCTTCTTAACTATAAAGGGTTTCTGCCCTTCTTGATTTCAGCAAGCTTTTTAGGATCAATGGTATCCTATACACCATTAAAGGATAATATTGGTGGAGTTTTATTGTCTTTTAACTCTTTACCTTCATATTTTATCATTCAGTTTTTCATCCTATTAACGATGTCATTGAGTTTATGCGGGGTTAATATGATGATTTCCGTAACGACTTTGGCCTTAACTATTTCACCTGATATCCTAGGTCTATCAAATATAGCCTTTGCTTTAACACTATTAACCTCTTGGTTTATGGCAATGAGTATTTCTCCTTTTGTCCCGTTTGCAGTAGTTGTAGCTGAATCAATTAAGGACAAACCATTAAATGTTACTCTTAAAAACAATCTCAAATTCTGTTTTCTCATGCTGTTTGTTGCACCAATTGTCATTCTACTGATTAATTCTTTTACTCGTTAGAAACTAATTGCTACTAGATTTCTACTAATAGATATGCGAATTAGTATGATTTGTCACTGTGTTTTAATAAGTCCTCAAGGGGGTAGTAAGTATGACCAAACGTTATATTCTTGCTTTAGATCAAGGTACAACAAGTTCACGAGCTATCTTATTTGACCATGAAGGAAAAATCATCGGAGTTGCCCAGAAGGAGTTCACCCAGCACTATCCGAAAGCAGGCTGGGTAGAGCATAATGCAGAGGAAATTTGGGCTACAGAATATGGAGTAATTGCCGAACTATTAGCCAAGACAGGTTCTGCTCTTTCGGAAATCGCGGCAATCGGAATAACTAATCAGAGAGAAACGACAGTTGTCTGGGATAAAGTGACCGGAAAGCCTATATATAATGCGATTGTGTGGCAAAGCCGTCAATCGATGGAAATCGTTGAAGAACTCAAAGCTAAAGGCTGGTCGGACAAGATCCGTTCAAAAACCGGACTTGTGCTTGATGCTTATTTCTCAGGTACTAAGATCAGATGGATTCTCGATAATGTTGAAGGGGCCCAAACCAAAGCTGAACAAGGGGAATTGCTGTTTGGAACAATTGATACTTGGCTTGTCTGGAAACTTACGGGTGGCAAAGTACATGTAACAGACTATTCCAATGCTTCCAGATCCATGCTTTACAATATTCATGAACTTGAATGGGATAAAGAGCTTCTTAGGGAATTGCGCATACCAAAGTCAATGCTTCCAGAAGTTAAACCTTCAAGCATGGTATACGGTAACGCTGAAGTAGGTTTATTTCAGAGCGAAAATGTGCCTATTGCAGGAATCGCAGGAGACCAGCAGGCAGCACTGTTCGGGCAGACGTGCTTCGAACCAGGAATGGCGAAGAATACCTACGGTACTGGTTGTTTCATGCTTATGAATACAGGGACCAGGGCTGTAACATCTCAAAATGGACTCTTAACCACTATAGCCTGGGGCATCAATGGCAGGGTTGAATATGCGCTAGAAGGGAGCGTCTTTGTTGCGGGCGCTGCCATTCAGTGGCTAAGAGATGGCCTTAAAATAATTGAGGCTGCTCAAGATTCCGAGTATTTTGCCAAAAAAGTAAAAGACACTGATGGAGTATATGTTGTACCAGCTTTTGTCGGATTAGGTGCTCCTTATTGGAATATGAGGGCCCGTGGTGCTATCTTTGGCTTAACCCGAGGAAGTTCCAAAGCACATATAATAAGAGCGACCCTTAATTCACTTGCTTATCAAACTAAGGATGTATTAGCAGCAATGGAAGCAGATTCAGCAATAAACCTGCAAACACTCAAAGTTGATGGGGGAGCAGTAGCAAACAATGTATTGATGCAATTCCAGTCTGACATTCTTGGAGTGCCGGTGGAACGCCCACAAATCATTGAAACAACGGCCTTAGGAGCAGCTTATTTGGCTGGTCTTGCGGTAGGATTTTGGAGAGACGAAGAAGAGGTCTCTACAAATTGGCATTTGGATCAACGTTTTGAACCCCAAATGCCAGAACAACAGCGCAATAAGCTTTACCGAGGCTGGTTAAAGGCTGTTCAGAGAAGCATAGATTGGGAAGATGAATTTGAGGATGCCTAAATAGACCAAAATACTACTATGTACGCCATCAGAGAATGGAAATATGCATTAGAGTATCGTTATCATACCTTTGGTCAAATAAATGATAAAAGCAAGGGGATTAATAATGTTTTTTGTCCTCTTGCTTTTGTATATGCTATTTTTCAATATCACTTCCATGTCTTTTGAAAGTTTGGGGTTAAGTAAATATCCGTTTCATGCCCAGTATTTCTATGGCAGTCTAAGCAGGACTGGTTTTTCTTTATTACCTCAAAATGATTAATTTTAGAAGTATTTGTTAGTACCGGAGCATCTGGTGCATTTTTTATATCTCCAAGGTGACAAGCTATACAATTACCTTCCGGGATAAAGGCTTTGGTCGGTACTGTGTAATTTCCGGATAGGTGCTGTAAAGTATAATTTAACCCCCGGGCTTTGGTATAAATTTTACCTAGTTCTCCCCGTGTCTGGTGACAGTCCAAACAATTATAGTTTTTATGGGCTGCCGCCTGCCAGGATGATACATATCTATCTACTTCATGGCATTTCGCACAAAAACCGGGTCTACTTGTTAAATAATAACCCGCCTGAAAAAGTACATGAACACCTATTATAATTATCCCTATAGATAATAATATCCTTTTCCACACTGTCTTCTTCACCTGCTTAAGAACTTTTACGTTAGTATGGTCTTTTGAGAGCTCTTTTATAACTTACATAATAACTATGTATAAAAATAAATATGTATAAAAGTATTCATCGTCCCGAATAGTACTAATATAACTAATTTGCTTACTAACTTTAGCTGGGACTCACGTATCCCACGCATTATTAATTATGGAAGTGAAGGATGAAAGTATTGGTTACTTATTTATCATTGTCCTATTTACAAGTTTCTCGAACTTAGTATAATGAATGTAATAAACGCAGATTGGAGATTAAGAAGCGTAAATAAAAGATAATGGAAAAATCCAGGAAATAATAAAGACCAGGAGAGTAATTAAATGAGAATTGGAATTGGTAGCTATACATATACATGGGCAATTGGGGTTCCTGGCTATTCCTGGCCAAAAAAACCTCTTACAGCAGAAGGCCTCTTATCAAAGGCGAGAGCACTTGGTGTTAGTGTAGTCCAAATAGCAGATAACCTGCCATTGCACGAGTTAAACCTAACCGAATTAAACAGCTTGAGAAGGTCAGCTGATGAACTGGGTATTACTATTGAGATAGGAACCAGTGGATTTGAGACACCCCATCTTCTTAAGTATCTGGAGATCGCTAAGGTTCTAGATGCTAAGCTATTAATGACTTTTCTTGAAAACTCGTTTACACCAATTGAACAAGTCAGGACTAAAATAGAGCAGGTCTTACCCCAGTTTGTTGAGGCCGGTGTATCAATCGCCATCCAAAACAACGAGCATCATAGTAGGGAAGATCTGACAACTTTAATTCAAGAAGTAAATAACCCTTTTGTTGGAGTTTGCCTAGACCCGGCGAATTCAATCGGAGTTCTACAATGCCCTGATTCGGTGATTGCCGGCTTAGCCCCCTATACTATAAGCTATCACATTAAAGACTTTACTATAACCCGCTTTAACGATAGAATGGGTTTTTCTATGAAAGGTTCCCCTGTAGGGGAAGGAATGCTTGACTTCCCCTGGGCTTTCGAAGTACTTAACTCCTTCGGAAAAAAACCAAATTTAATCTTGGAACTTTGGACTCCTTTTACCCAGTCGATTGAGAGAACTATTGCGATAGAAGATGATTGGGCTAACAGAAGCATAAAGTATTTAACTGAAAGATTAAAACTAAATCAAGTTAGCTAAAGTTAAAAGCCAAATCTCTAAATTCTAGAGTTTGGCTTTTTTGCTAGATTGTATATGAATTTTTTCTGCTACAAGTTAATAATTGGTGGACTTAAACAATTGTTTAGTTAAAACAGAGTATATATAATAATATTAGGGTTTGAGGGGGAGTAAGTTTGAATCAAAAAGTTAGTCCAACAGGTATTAGTACCCAAGTTTACGATAAATCTGTTATCAGAATCGTTCTGATGATTGTAATGGGAACTTCATTTTTGACTCCATTTACAGCAAATGCCATCAATTTAGGCATTCCGGCTATCGGCCAGGAGTTTTCAGCCAATCCGGTTCTGCTAAACTGGGTCGTAACAAGCAATTTACTTGCATCGGCTGCATTTTTGCTACCATTTGGCAGATTAGCTGATATTACTGGACGGAAAAGGATTTTTATCATAGGTATGATTTTTCTTTCCATTTCATCTTTATTATGTTCACTTGCACTGTCGGTAGAGTATCTAATCTTTTTCCGTATATTACAGGGAATTGCCAGTTCTATGGTTTTTGGTACTGCCATGGCAATGCTTACCTCCGTGGTCCCACCGCAAGAACGCGGCAAAGCGATGGGTTTATCTGCCGCATGTACTTACTCAGGCCTTTCTCTAGGGCCAATATTAGGTGGCCTAATTGTTGCAAGTTGGAGTTGGAGAATATTATTCGTGTTTAATTTTGTCGCCAGCGCTGTTATTATAATTACTTCTTTGTTAAAACTCAAAGGGGAATGGGCTGGGGCAAGAGGAGAAAATTTTGATCTTATCGGTAGCGTTTTGTGTTCCACAAGTATTGTTGCGATTCTATTTGGTTTGTCATCTATTACTACGTCTTTATATTCAAAAGTAATTTTTGTGCTGGGTATGATTCTCTTCATATTCTTTGTTCACTACGAAAGGAAACAAAAGTTCCCTTTAATACCTATAGATATCTTTACAAAGAACATTGTATTTGGTTTTTCAAATCTAGCTGCCTTAATAAACTATAGCGCTACTTTTGGGCTAATGTACTTACTATCTCTGTATTTGCAAACAGTTCTGGGCTATAATCCCCAGACGGCAGGTTTCATTATGTTGTCACAACCAGTATTAATGGCAATCCTTTCACCTTTTGCAGGAAAGCTATCAGACCGGATTCAACCACGGATAGTTTCTTCTTTAGGCATGGGGATAAGCGGTGTGGGTCTGTTCTTTTTTATCTTTTTAGGAAGGCAGACCCCAGTTGGGCTAATAATTCTTAATCTTGCTTTAATTGGAGTAGGCTTTGCTTTATTTGCTTCTCCCAATACAAATTCAGTAATGAGCTCGGTAGAGAAGAAACTCTATGGAGTTGCGTCTTCTTCACTAGGAACGATGCGACTAGTCGGACAGGCCATGAGTATGGCCATTGTCACAATGACAAGCTCGCTGTATGTTGGGGGATTAAAAATCGGTTCAGTCGAATACGCTGATCACTTTCTAAAAAGTTTAGAAGTTAGCTTTATCATATTTGCCATTCTATCCGTTTTCGCAGTTTTCGCTTCTTTAGCAAGAGGTAGAGCAAAAATTGGGCAGCATTAATGCAGAAGAAAGGCAGGTAACATCCTATGCATCCTGAACAGATTCTGAAAGAAAAATATGGTCTAGAGCTTCCAAATCCTACGATACCAAGTGGTTTTTATACTCCTGTTAGTCAAACCGGCAACCTCCTCTATGTATCGGGGCATACTCCTAAACTTGACGGTCGACTAAAGTTTAAAGGAAAAGTAGGTACTGATCTAAGTATCGAAGAAGGTCAAGAAGCAGCCCGTTTAGCTGCCATCAATTGCTTAGCAGCTATCAAAGCTTACATAGGTGACCTTAGAAAGGTCAAAAAGATTGTGCATGTTGTCGGTTATGTAAGAAGCGCTGATGGATTCGGGGATCAACCCAAAGTGTTAAATGGAGCATCCAGTTTGTTTAATGACCTTTTCGGGGAGTCAGGATCACACAGTAGGGCTGCACTCGGATCAAATGAGCTACCGGGAGGAGCAGCTGTCGAGGTAATGTGCATAGTTGAGATTTGCTAGCCTGTGTTTCGTTTCATCAGGAGGTCATACCGATTAAGCAAATCATCAAGTTTTAGGCTCATCTGAATGAGATAAGGATCTTGTAAATTAGCAGAATCCTGTAATTTATTTATTTCCGCTCTCATTTCTTCGATAACAACCAACAATTCTTCAAGTTCCAAATTCATGACCCCCTTCTTTTAATTCAATTATAGGTGATTTCTAATTAATATTATACTTACCAACTGTCCCCATTAAATATGATTAAAGTCATACTTTTCCATACTTTTTCCCTT
>JAJZSC010000075.1 GCA_021849995.1 Bacillota bacterium
ATGTTTAACCTCGGTTACTTGCCTGGAGGGGATACAGGGATAACTACCAAGCCTGAATCTACGATTAAGGCTCTGTCACAGGCTCTGCGCCTGCTGCAGGTAAATGGAATGATTGTTCTTACGATTTATCGGGGACATGAGGGAGGATCACAAGAAGCCCAGGGTGTTAATCAAGTACTGATGGCCTTATCAAAAAGGGACTTTAGTGTCTTGGAAGGTAAGTATATAAATCAAGCAATAAATTCACCTTATTGGGTTGTTGTTCAAAAGAACAGGGGGATCATTTATGAAAGCTAGGCGTCAGATGAAGATCCAAGAACTGATAGCAAAGGAGGCCATTCATACTCAGGAGGAACTGGCAGAGAAGCTGCGTCAGGCAGGGTTTGAAGTAACTCAGGCAACCGTATCAAGAGATATTAAAGAAATGGGTCTGATAAAAATTCCTACACCTGATGATGAGTATAGTTATGCTATTCCAAACAGGACTCAATCGGTTAATCTTGTTGACAGACTTAAAAGAAGGCTGCGTGAAACAGTCGTTTCGATCGATGATAGCGAAAATTTGCTGGTGATAAAAACAATTCCCGGAAATGCTCAGGCACTAGCTGGCTTGATAGATCATAGCAATTGGGATGACGTTATTGGTACGGTAGCTGGTGATGACACTATTTTGCTAATTATTAAACCCAAGAAAGCTGTTCCTGTCGTGCTCGAGCGGATTAACTCCTTGATGCAGTAAGAAGGAGGTTGATGTTCAATGCTTGCAGAGTTGCATATTCAGAACTTCGCTTTAATGGAAGATGTGCGTCTAAATCTGAACTCAGGATTTATTGTATTTTCCGGTGAAACGGGTGCCGGAAAATCGATGCTCATTGATGCACTTGGCATTTTGTTGGGGGGCAGGGCAAGTGCAGAGTTCATCAGGCATGGAACAGACTCTGCCAAAGTACAGGGAGTATTTGAAGACTTGCCACCCTTTGCTATAGACAACTTAAGAGAAGCTGGGTTTGAGGCAGAAGAGGGGCAGTTATTCTTATTTAGAGAAATCAACTCCTCGGGCAAAAATATCTGTCGTGTTCAAGGACGGACAGTGCCGTTAAACGTTTATCGCATGATCTGCCAAGGTTTAGTCGATATCCACGGACAAATGGATCATCAGTCTTTATTGCTTTCGGACAATCACCAAGGTCTGCTTGACGCATTTGGCGGAAAAGAACATCTTTTGTTGGTAGAAAAAGTTCATTTATTAGCTAGGCAATTTAAAGAAATATTAAGTCGTGAACAAGAACTATTAAAGTCTGAACACGAACAGGAACGTATCTCTGAGTTTCTCAAGTATCAAATAGATGAAATTAAAACGGTTAACCCTGTTCCTGGTGAAGATGAGCGCTTAAACCAGGAAAAGAGATTGCTTAATAATTCAGAACGGATTATCACCCTAGTGACTAATGCCTATGCAAACCTGTATAAAGGTGCCCAAAGTGGTTTTTCTGCTTATGATTTGCTTGGTCGGTCAAGAAGAGATCTTCAGGAGCTGGCAAAATATGATCCGGATAGTTCAAAATACCTTGGGCAGATTGATGAGCTATATTTTTCTTTGGAGGATCTTTCAGACAGAATCAGGAACTACCTTGAGTCATTTGATTTTCAACCAGGAAAGCTCGAAAAAGTTGAAGAAAGATTAAGTCAATTGCATCGGCTAAAAAAATATGGTTCCTCTATAAATGAAATACTTTTAACGTGTGGAAAACTCGAACAACAACTAAGTAGTATAGTTAATTCTAAAGAAGAATTGAAGTTGGTAAGTGTTAAAAAAACCAAAGTACTAGAGGAATATCGTGAGTTAGCTGGAAAATTAACCTCTGCTAGAAAAGAACAGGCCCAGATATTAGAAACTGGAATTATTAAGGAGCTAAAGGATTTAGGTTTAGGCCATAGTTCTTTTCAAGTAAATTTTGAAGAAGTTAAAGACCCAGATTATGGCGGAGCTGAAGAGATAGAATTCTTCTTTTCGGCTAACCCGGGTGAACCTGCCAAACCGTTAGGAAAAGTAGCTTCAGGTGGGGAAATGTCACGTTTAATGTTAGCGTTGAAGAGTCTTCTCTCTAAGGTAGAACAAGTAGGTACTTTTATTTTTGACGAGGTCGATAGCGGAGTGGGTGGTCGTACTATTCACATGGTGGGTGAAAAACTTGCTAAAATCGGAGAGGTTAAACAAGTACTTTGCATCACACATGCAGCCGCCGTAGCTGCGCTTGCCTCAGACCATTATAGAATACACAAAGAGATAGTTGACAGTAGGACATTTACTCATGTTGAACTACTGGATGAAAGCCACAGAGTCGACGAACTCGCCCGGATGCTGGGAGGCAGCGATGATATAACCAGAATGCATGCGATCGAGTTATGGAAAAGGTCAAAAAATTGAACAAGAACTGTGTAGATTACTCTAGTCTAAAATAAAAACAATATAAAAATAAGATTCTTAAGGCTCTTTGTATTTCGCAAAGAAGTCTTATTTTTTTATCCACGAATTGATTGGAAATCATGGAACGTATTTTACAGTTTGAAAAGAGAGATATTTGGACATTTTAACATTAGATTTCATTATATATTGATATTTGTTTCAAAATGAAGCGAAAGGAAGAAATATGGGGAGATCAAACAATGGAGGGTGATAAGAGAGTGAAAGCCAAGCGAATTGGGGCCATTGGTAGTCTTCTTCTCTGTACCTTCCTGAGTTTAAACCCGGCGTTCCAGCAACTTGCCCAGTTCCCCGATTATAAGGAAGTTTCTCAACTAAGAATGCCTAGTCTGCCAGGTATTTGGTCCCGTTTAATAATGTTGGAAGAACTACCAGAATCTAATCCTGCAATGTCAGCCCCTCTAAACGGACAAACGATTCAGATTGCTTACAAGTTATTTGGAATTTTCCCTTTAAAAACAAGTGAAGTAGAAGTAATGCCAGACTTAAAGCTTTTCCCAGGTGGACAATCAATTGGAGTTAGTCTTCAGGCTAAAGGTGTAATGATAGTTGGACAAGCACCTGTAGTGTCAAAGGATGGCAAGGCTACTTTTCCTGCTAAAGATGCAGGCATTGAAGTGGGAGACATCATCTTAAAAGTAGAAAATACTGTCGTTCAAAGTGATCAAGATGTCGCAAGCGCGATAGATCAAGCAGGTCAAAAAACTGGAAGCGCCCGTATATTAGTGAAGCATCAGGGGCAGATAATCGAACGAAGTATTAATACGATTTTCTGTCAGGAGACAGGTCGCCACAGAGTCGGGTTATTTGTAAGAAACGAGGCAGCAGGAGTCGGGACGCTCACCTATGTAGATCCGGAGACCAAAAAATATGGCGCCTTAGGTCACGTAATCAATGATGCCGACACAAATCAAAGGATAGAAGTGTTAAATGGAAATGTAGTCGCATCAACTATTTACGCAATAGAAAAAGGTAAACGCGGAAACCCGGGAGAAAAGGTTGGATCTTTCGTTTCGAATTCCAGATTCAATGGTAATATTGAAAAGAACTGCAATTCAGGGATATTTGGTACGATGCAAGGCTTAGTGGCGAACCCTTATTTTAAAGAACCTGTTCCAGTGGGGTGGGAATCAGAGATAAAGGAAGGGCCGGCAAAGATTTATACAGTTATTCAGGGGGAAAAAGTCGAAGAATTCGAGGTTAAAATTGAAAGAATAATGCATAACCGGACTGACAGTAAAAATATGGTGATACGTGTAACTGATCCTAAGCTGATCGATTTAACTGGTGGAATTATTCAAGGAATGAGCGGTAGTCCAATTGTTCAGGATGGCAAAATAGTAGGAGCAATAACACATGTTTTTGTAAATGACAGCACCCGGGGTTATGGTGTATTTATTCAAAACATGTTGAAGGAATCTGGGCTATTTGAACAAATAAAATTAAAAAATAAAGCAGCTTAAAGATAGCATTCTAAAATCATTCATTGCTAGCTGAGATTAAAATTTTTAGAATCAAAACTGGGTAATCAATAACTAAACTTTCTAGCCTAAACTCTTTCATTCGTGTTTAGGCTTTTTTCTAATTTTCAATTTAAAATTTTGGAAAACCTTGAAGGTTTATATTGTTTAGCTAAGAAATGATGCTATACTAGAATAGGAATAAAAATAATGTGTGCATTTTTGCTGTTGTTAGTTATATAGGGTACAAATGTTTACCAGATTGGTGAAAAAGAAGGAAAATAGTTCGTAATGTCGAATCGAAACAAGGTTGATTTCATACTCCGAAGTTAGGGGGAACTAGTTGCATGCAACGGCCGATTCGTGTACTAATTGCAGATGACAATCGTGAATTTATAGAGGTTTTAAAGGAGTACATAGTACGTCAACAGGATATGTCTCTAGTTGGGGTAGCCTATCATGGAAATGAGGCTTTAGAATTAATTTACCGGGAACAACCGGATATTATTGTTTTAGACATAATTATGCCTCATCTTGATGGATTAGGTGTTTTGGAAAAGCTTCAAGGTGATGTGCGCAAGCCTCATGTAATAATACTTACAGCCTTCGGACAGGAAACAATGACACACCGGGCAGTCCAGCTTGGAGCAGATTATTATATTTTAAAACCCTTTGATCTTGAAACATTGGGCAAACGGATCAGGCAATTGCATGGGGTTGAAAAGATCAACTCCAATGTAGCTTCTATTATCCTAGCTACCACTACTTCAATTAATAATAATACTAGTAGTTCAAATCATTCTGTTAGCTTTTCTACAGCTACAAATCTTGAGGTTGAGGTAACGAGAATGATTCATCAAATGGGTGTACCTGCTCACGTGAAAGGCTACCAGTATCTCCGCGATGCGATTGTCAGTGTTGTCAAGGAGGTTTCCTTACTAGGAGCAGTTACAAAAGAGTTGTATCCAATGATTGCCGGTAAGTACAATACCACACCTAGCCGGGTTGAACGTGCAATCCGACATGCAATTGAGCTGGCCTGGGATCGGGGTAATATCGAGTTTATGAATAGGTTCTTCGGTTATACTATCAATGTTGATCGAGGTAAGCCGACTAACTCAGAATTTATCGCAATGGTAGCGGATAAGCTTAGAATGGCCAAGTTGATTTAAGAGTAATTAAACACCCTACTTATCAATAAGATAATTAGGGTGTTTTTCATGAAAGGACTGGGAGGAAATTCGATGGATCTAACAGAAAGACTGATTAGCCGGGAACTGATTTTTAAAGGTAGAATGATTGATGTTGAACGTGATGTAGTAATGTTGCCTAATGGTAATAATACTACACGTGAAGTTGTTAGGCATCCGGGAGCAGTTGCGGTAGTTGCAATTAAAGATGGAAAAGTAATCTTGGTTCGTCAATACCGTTATCCGATTAATAGTGAAACTTTGGAGATTCCGGCAGGGAAGCTTGAAAGTGGGGAAGAACCGGTTATTTGCGCCCAACGAGAACTGAGAGAAGAGACCGGTTATCGTGGATCCATGACTCACTTGGGTACTTTTTATACAACCCCTGGATTCACAGATGAGGTAATGCATTTGTTTTTAGCTAAGGATCTAATCTGGGATCCATTGGCTGCTGATGATGACGAGTTTCTTGGCGTAGAGAGTATTCCCTGGGAAGAAGCAGTAAACCTGGCCAAATCAGGTTCATTTATTGACGCTAAGACCATCCTGGGGATTTTAATAGCTCATGGGAGGAAAGTGTGAACAATTCATTTGCAGACTTGCATATTCACATAGGGCAAAGTTTGGATGGCAAAGCTGTAAAGATAACGGCGGCAAAATCTTTAACACTCTCTTCAATTATTGCCACAGCAAGGGACATTAAGGGGTTGTCCCTTATTGGAATTGTAGATTGCCATTCGACAGGGGTAAGGAAGGATCTTTTTCAGCTTTTAAATACAGGGGACTTAGAAGAGCTCTCAGGTGGCGGTTATACATCAGGAGGGCTCACGCTTATTCCAGGAACAGAAATTGAGCTGGCAGCAGGTGAAGGTACAGCTCATTTTCTTGCTTATTTTGCGGATGTAGATCGAATTGGACGCTATGTTAAAACTTTAAAGCCATATGTTAAGAATTGGCAGCTTAGCTCGCAGAAGGCATATGTGACAGTTGCTGACTGGTTGGAAGTTATAGCTGAATGTGAGGGGATTTGGATGCCAGCACATGCCTTTACTCCTCACAAAGGTATTTATGGAAATTGCTGTCGGAGGATGTTGGATGTTTTACCTGTCTTGCCAAAAGCCCTAGAAATTGGTTTAAGTGCTGATCGTTCGATGGCCAATCAGCTTAGCGAATTAGATAATGTTATTCTATTTAGCAATTCTGATGCCCACTCATTACCTAATATTGCTAGAGAGTATAATCAGCTTTCCTTAGTTGAAAACTCCTTTTTGGGTTTAAAAGAACTAGTTGAGGAGAATAGAGGAGCTGTTGTCAGGAACTTCGGCCTGCCTCCCCAGGTAGGTAAATATCACCGGACTTATTGTCTTGTCTGTGAACGGGTTGTAGAAGGAGTGGCTCCCGTTTATCACTGTTCACATTGTGGGAGCAATAAGATAGTGCCAGGTGTATTAGATAGGCTGGTGAGCATAGCAGACAAGGAAAGGCCAGGGGAACTGGACAGCAGGTACGTTCACCAGGTCCAATTAAGACAACTCCCGGGTGTAGGGCCAAAGATGTATGACAAACTGCTCCAGACCTTTGGGACAGAGATGAATGTCCTGCATCATGCAGAACTGGATGAGCTTATTAAAGCTGGAGGAGAGAAGGTCGCTGCTTGGATCCTAAAAGCCAGACAAGGGGATCTGATATTTGAAGCAGGTGGTGGAGGAGTTTTTGGCAGAGTAAAGGATATACTTTCAGATTAGTCGACATACTTTCAGACTAATAGGAATAAAATTCCATGTAAGAAGTTGCATGGGGGTTGGTAATGTGCGGAGGAAGTTGATCGATCATATCAAACAATACTGGGTTATTTATCTTTCTCTGTCTTGTGTATATCTGGCAGGTATAATATTCGGCTCCATCGGAGTAGGTGCCTTAAATGAGCCAGAGGGTTCCCAACTTGTTAAGTTTTTTGATTCACTTATTTCTAACCAGCCTGTGGAACTTGATCAGCAGTTTTTGATTCAGTTAGCTCGCGACAATTTTATTATGATGGCCTTGATCTGGATTCTAGGTTTGACGATTATTGGTACGCCGCTGATTTACCTGATAGTTTTCACACGGGGGTTCGTACTTGGTTTTACAATCAGTTTTATCGTCGGGGCAAAGGGAGCCTTTGGGCTTGGTTTGGTGGTTATAACGGTTGTAGCACCGGCTATCTTGGGTATTCCAATGCTATTATTAGGTGCGGGTTTGGCAACTATTTTTTCGTTTTTGCTACTAAGAGGCAAGACAACCGGAGAGTCATTACGCAGGGAGTTTATGTATTATTCGGTTGCTACGGCTATTGTATCCTTAGGCTCAGTAGCAGTTGGGGTAACCCAAGGGTATTTCTCCCTGCTAGGAGTTCACTTGTTTGGGCTAGGAATTTGAGACAAGTATCATGGATATAGACAAATACCTCCCGCATAGCTTTTAGAGATGGGGGGTAAAAATATGCGGACAAGAAAGAGTTGGCTGGAGTTTTTCCTTTATTTAGCGAGAGTAGGTATACTTCTCATCCTTTTAGCTATGTTGCTTCCGAAACTAGTCACTGTGTGCAGCATTTGGATGTCTTCCCATTTGAATAACGAGAGAAAACCGACCGGTAATCCCATGAGGGTAGAGGATACTACCAAACCCTGGAGCAAATTTGTTATTCAGCTCTTCCCAGATGAACAGAGGAAATAGACTTCAGAAAAATAATTTTAACTTAGTTAATTGAAAACTAAATTTTTTAAACTAGATGTTTTGATTAAATACAAGGAGAATCCCTCTAAGCGTAGAACCTTTTAGGTAGCTAGGAGGGATTTTTCATGAATTATTTAATTAAACAATTTATAACCTATTTACATATTGAACGAGGGTTGTCTGCTAATACTATTAGTTCGTATACACGTGATTTAAAAGATCTTGAAGTTTTCTTAAAAACACGAGATAAAAATCTAATAAACTGCGATGGAAACGACTTATTTCTGTTCATACTGAACATGAGGCAGAATGGTAAAGCTGCCCGTTCAATTGCTCGTATTGTTGCCACTTTAAGAAGTTTTTTTACTTACCTTATAGCTGAGGGAGAACGTGATGATAACCCAACTATTCATCTAAATGGTCCAAAGTTGGAACTGACACTCCCTCGCGTGTTGTCCGAGACTAATATGGATAAACTATTGCAAGGTCCTGACAAGGGTGTAGACCTCTACATTCGAAACCGTGCTATGGTTGAGCTTCTTTATAGTAGTGGACTGCGGGTCTCTGAGGTAGTGAGTCTCACTGTGAACGACTTATCCCTGGATGTTGGTTTTGTTCGATGCTGGGGAAAAGGTTATAAGGAAAGAATAGTCCCTTTAGGAGTTCCGGCAGTAGAGTCAATTCAAAAATATCTAGACGGGCCTCGCCAAAGATTAAAAAAGAAGGTTAATACTGAGGCAGTATTTTTGAATTCACGTGGTTCTTCCCTTACAAGACAAGCGGTATGGCAGATCCTGAAAGCCTGGGCTAAAGAACGCAATGTTGAGGATAACATCTATCCGCATAAGTTAAGGCATACATTTGCAACCCACTTGCTTGATAATGGAGCAGACCTTCGTTCTGTCCAAGAGATGTTGGGACACGCAGACATTACTACTACTCAGATTTATACACATTTAACTAGAAAGAGGATTCTTGATGTCTTTAGACAAGCCCATCCAAGGGCGGATTAATGAAGTTGGAACATGAGTTATTGGAGGTAAAAATGGGTAAGAGAGTAATTTTAATTGTTCTGGATAGTGTAGGAATCGGAGAAATGCCTGATGCTCACTTATATGGTGATAAGGGCAGTAATACTCTGGGGAATATCGCCTTACAAATGGATGGGTTATCTTTACCTAATCTAGCAGAAATTGGTTTGGGACATATCGCAGAAATTAAGGGCGTCTCGAAGTGCCCCAATCCAAAAGGAAGTTTTGGCAAGATGGCCGAGAGATCTCCAGGAAAAGATACAACAACCGGGCATTGGGAGTTGGCTGGAGTGGTATTGGAAAAGGCTTTTCCAACTTTTCCGAATGGATTTCCGGCAGGTTTTTTAGAGGAATTTGAGAGTAGGATAGGAAGAGGGGTTATTGGTAACGAGGTGGCTTCAGGGACTGAGATAATCCAGCGCTTGGGGCAGGAACATCTGCAAACTGGTAAACCAATCGTCTATACATCAGCTGATTCCGTTTTTCAAGTAGCTGCCCATGAAGATATTATTCCTGTCCCTGAATTAATGAATATCTGCCAAATTGCCAGAGAAATGTTGGTTGGAGATATGAGGGTAGGAAGGGTTATCGCCCGGCCGTTTATTGGGAAACCAGGCACGTTTACCCGGACCACTAATAGGCACGACTTTGCCATTGAACCAGA
>JAJZSC010000076.1 GCA_021849995.1 Bacillota bacterium
TGTCCCCATCCTGAACCTTACCGATAGGTTCACCCTCTTCATCGATGATAACAGTTGGAAGTACAAATTCATCTGTTACTCTCAAGTCATAGGATTTCTCAACAGCGGCCAAAGCATTAGGAGCTTTTACCCCTTCACCGTAAACCAAACCTCGATAGCCCTGTTCTACCCGTTCCCAGCGATTGTCTCTATCCATTAGGTAATATCTGCCGGTAACCGTAGCAATCTTACCTAGTCTAATGGTTTTGAGTTTTTCCTCAAGTTCCCTGACGTATTGTTTGGCGCTTTGGGGAAGAACATCCCTACCGTCCAGAATTGCATGGATATAAACCTTTTCTACTCCACGACTTTTTGCCATATCAAGCAGAGAGAACAAATGCTCAATGTGCGAGTGTACTCCTCCATCTGAAAGCAAGCCCATCAAATGAAGCGCTTTGCCGCATTCCCTAGCTCTATCCATTGCTTGGTTTAATACTTTATTGTTATTTATCTCCCCTTGCTTTATCGCTTTGAATATCCGGGTTAATTCCTGATAAACTACCCGGCCGGCCCCGATGTTAAGATGTCCTACCTCGGAATTCCCCATCTGGCCTGAGGGTAAACCTACTGACTCACCTGAAGCTTCGAGCAAGGTTTTGGGATAATTCCCTTCCAAGTAACGAAAATTTGGGAGATTAGAGTTGGCTATGGCATTTCCTTCATAGACCGGGCTATAACCCCACCCATCCAGGATCATTAGCATAAGGGGTTTCCCAACTTGATTGCTTGCTGCGTCCACCTAGCTTAAACCTCACTTTCGAACTCCCTCAATGGCATTCATAATAAGCTTGGAAAAACCATCAGGATCAAGACTAGCTCCTCCTACGAGCGCACCGTCGATGTCTGGTTTGCTCATAAGCTCAGCTATATTATCAGGTTTAACGCTTCCACCGTAGAGAATCTTTACCTCATCTGCCACACTGCCGGCAATTCCAGCCAGAGTAGACCGGATTCCGGCACACATATCTTGGGCGTCCTGACTAGATGCAGTTTTACCGGTACCAATTGCCCAAATTGGCTCGTAGGCAATAACTACCCTGGCAAGTTCCTCAGCGGATAAGTCTGCCAAATCACGTTCGACCTGACCCCGGACTATGCCCAAAGCTCTGCCGCCTTCACGCTGAGTAAGGTTCTCTCCTACACATAATATCGGTATCAGACCGGAACTCAAGGCTAATTTAACCTTCTTAGCAATATCCTCATCTGTTTCTCGCATAAGCTCTCTGCGCTCGGAATGTCCGAGAACTACATAAGTACAAGCGAGATCGGTCAGCATTTTTGGAGAAATCTCTCCAGTATAGGCACCTTCTAAAGCCCAGGACATATTTTGGGCACCAAGATGGACTATACTTTCTTCCAGTTCGTCCTTGAGAGTGCTAAGTGCGGTAAAAGGTGCGCAGATTACAACGTCGACTTCAGTTATATCCCCAACTTTTTCAAGCAACTTCACCGCATAGTCTCTAGCTTCACTGACTGTTTTATACATTTTCCAGTTTCCAGCTATAATTGGATGCCGCTTTGCCACTTACACTACTCCTTCCATTAAGTTATGACTACATTAAACTACTGATTATTGGCAAGACTGCATTGCTAAAAGGTGCAGTCCAGATTGCTGCCTAAGATAGTTTAGAGGTCTACTTATTTTTTAGTGCTGTAACCCCTGGTAAAGCCTTACCCTCCAAAAACTCGAGGGAGGCACCGCCACCTGTGGAAATATGGGTCATTCTGGCTGCAACTCCCATTTTCTCTACTGCTGCGACTGAGTCTCCACCGCCGACTATAGTTGTTCCTTGGCAATCTGCAACAGCTTGGGCCACTTTTTCTGTTCCACCTGCAAAAGCTTCCATTTCAAAAACTCCCATAGGTCCATTCCAGACTACTGTTTTGGCAGTTTTAATAGTTTCTGCAAACTTCTCTGCGGCAGTAGGTCCGATATCCAAAGCCATCTCTTCTGATTCTATAGAATCAACAAGGGCAGTCCGATGCTGGGCATCTGCTTTAAACTCTTTCGCTGCAACTACATCGATGGGAAGCAATAAGTTTACTCCCTGCTCTTTTGCCTTAGCAATGAGCTCTTTAGCCAGACCTATCTTATCTTCCTCCACAAGCGACTTCCCGACTTCATAACCCTGGGCTTTAAGGAAAGTATTGGCCATTCCACCGCCGATTATTAGAGCATCAACTTTAGTAAGCAAGTTTTCGATTACTGCAATCTTATCACTTACCTTAGCTCCTCCGATAATTGCTACAAATGGGCGCTCAGGATTTTGAAGCGCCTTGCCCATAATTCCTACTTCTTTTTCCATGAGAAACCCTGCTGCTGCCGGAATGTAGTGTGCGACTCCCTCAGTAGATGCATGAGCCCGATGAGCTGCCCCAAACGCATCATTAACGAAAATATCCGCTAGATCGGCAAGCTGTTTAGCAAAGCTAGGCTCATTCTTTTCCTCTTCGGGATGAAATCTTACATTTTCGAGAAGAATAACCTGACCTTTTTCAAGAGCATTGACCTGTGCCAGAACTTCAGGACCTATGCAGTCAGAAGCCATGGCTACTTCTTGCCCAAGCAGTTCACTTAGACGGGTTACAACCGGAGCTAGAGAGTATTTTGGATTAACTTGACCTTTTGGACGTCCAAAATGAGAGGCTAGAATTACCTTAGCCCCTTCACTGACCAAATATTTAATTGTAGGAAGGGCGGCTCTTATTCTGGTATCATCTGTTATCTGCCGATTTTCATCAATAGGGACGTTAAAATCCACCCGGACAAATACTCGTTTACCATTAACTTCAAGGTCTTTAACTGTAAGTTTTTCCATACTGCTTCTCCCTTCATCTATCTTCTATTATGCTCAGTTTTAGAACTTTGTTGCTTTTCATGTTAGTATACCGAGTGAATGTTTATCTTACTCTTATAATTAGCATAGATATTTCTGTTTTAATTCTGCGCAAACGAACAAATTCCTGCAGGTTTTTGGTTTAAACCGAACATTTTTTTAACAATATCCGTTCATTAAAACAACTAAATTAACCCCATAATAACTTGTGCAACATTTCTGGCATGAGACTCTATATGGTATAGCAAGTTTAATAAATCTATCTCTGAGTAAACACTGTTTTCCTCAGACTTTTCTAGATTGGGGCCTTGCTGCAGCCTTGGTGCTTCAGCCAAAAAAGCGAACTGTAGACTGCGCTGTACTCTGGTTATCTCAGGATGCTCTCTGATTACCTGTGCTGCTCTGTCGGGATCCCAATTCTTTAGGGCTTCTAACAGCTCAGAGTAATTTTCCATGACTCTCTGGTATAATTCACTAACACTATTCCAGCGATCGAAAAGAATTTCGCGTTCCTCCCGGACCAACTTTTCTGCAATAGTGGTTATCTCAAGACAGGAATCTGCTATGTAATGAATCTCTTTTAAAATGAACTGAGCTTTTATATTATCTTCAATTTGTTCAGTTGTAAGACCTCTTTTCGATAAATCTGTCAGAAATCCAAAAATGTGCTGGTAATACCAATGTACTTGTCTATAGGCTCCTTTTATCTGATTGGATGAGACTTTAGACGAAACCACTTCAGGCATTACCCGGATCATGTCTTTAAGGATTAGTTGACCCGTTCCCCAGATTTCTTGAAAGGCTTGAGTTAATGCCACAGCAGGAATTTCTAACGATGACTCGTCAATATGCTTAAACCTGAGTTCTGAAGCAGCTCGTTTTCGTTCCGGAAGCGCCCGGACTAGCCCTTTCGCAATAAGGGTATTAAAAGGAAGGAATACGATCACCATGAATAAAGCAAAAATAAGGTGAGCATTTGCCACTTGTCTATGCAAATCCGAGGTTGTCCAGGTTATTAAATTGGCATAATGAACCATAAAGGGATATACCAAAATTGTCCCTAGCACTTTATACCCTGTATTAGCTATCGCTGTTCTTTTGGCATCCATTTTTTGAGCGGTCAAAGAAGAGATTAAGGTTGTAATAGTTCCACCAATGTGAGCACCAAGCACCAATGGTACAATCGCATCCATAGTCAAAAGGTGCTGCCCGGCCAAGGACATCATTATCGCAAACACTGCGGTGCTGCTCTGTAAAAGTGCGGTAAGCAAAAGCCCAACAAGTATACCTAACAATGGGTATTTTCCTAGTTGGGCTAGATGAGTATAAACCTCAGGTATGTTGGTTAGAGGAGCTGTCGCTCCAGACATATTAGCCATTCCCACGAAAATGATTCCAAACCCAATCATAGCCTGACCAAGATGCTTCCAGTGATCTTCTTTCAATAACAAAAACAAAATAAAACCAATAAAAATTATGCCTAGAGCTACATCAAGCATTCTAAAAGCAATAAGCTGAATAGAAATTGATGTACCAACTGCAGAGCCCAGAACAATTCCTAAAGCCTGAGCCAAATTAATCATTCCGGCGTTAACGAACTCTACAACTAGAACAGTCGTTGCCGCACTACTCTGAAAGGCAACAGTCATAACTATCCCAACTATTACAGCAACCAATCGTTTCTTAGTTAAGGAGTGAAGAAGCTCCTTTAAACGATTTGCCGCAAATTTCTGCAAGCCGGCGGAAGTGGTATGTACTCCATACATGAAAAGGCCTAATCCACCTAGAAACATTAAGAACCCGGTTACTATTCAATTCCCCTCCCTACTCAGCCGATGGTTGTGTTGTTAGCCGCCTTTGACCGGTCTGTACAAAGAGCAAAGTCTCGGCCACATTTACAATATGATCTCCGGTTCTTTCGAGTGTTCTGGCCATTAGCAAAGCAAGGCCAAGCTCACCTCGATTACCGTTTGGATCTTTTAATAGTTTATGTTTAATCGAGGCATAGACTTCATCTAGCAAATCGTCTCTATCCGTTAGATCTATAGTTATTTTTGCATCAGGCTTAAGTATTTCCACCACAAAATTACACATGGAAAGCAAGTGCCTGCCCATCTCCAAGATCTCTGAAGGCCAACTGTGTTCAGGTTTAAGCTGACTTAGCTCTGCTACATCACAAGCGTAGTCCCCAACTCTCTCAAGCTCCTGGGCAATCCGGTGAAAACCTAATATCCAGCGCAACTCAACTGTCCGTAGTTGCTGCAAACTCATAATATCTAAACTCCGATTAACTATCCTGTCTCTCATTCTATCGATTTGCCTATCTTTTAAGCGCCAATCTTCCTCTATTTCGTTCTCAAGTGTTTGAACAGCTTCTGCAAGGATTTCCTGTACGGCCTGACTAAGCTCTTCCGTCCAAGACCGCAGTTCAAATAGTGCTTTATCATAACCTGACATTCGCAACATAGATTAGGTTCACCTCTTCTCCAAAAAGTAAATATGAATTAATGCAAACCTATTTTTTGAAATTCAAAAATATGCCTTAATACCTTTTCCTCAGATTGGTTGCTGGAATCCCCAGTTCGTCCCGGTATTTGGCCACAGTCCGCCGGGATATCTGAATACCCTTATCTTTTAAGATGTCACATATTTTCTGATCAGAATAAGGGCAATGTGGATCTTCCGAAGAAATTAAATCCTTCATTGCTTGCTTGATTCCTTCCGTCGTTAAATCTTGATCATCTCCAACAGATGAGGCAAAGAAGAATTTAAAGTCAAATATTCCCCGGGGTGTCTGAACGTATTTATTGGCTGTCGCCCTGCTGACGGTAGACTCATGAACACCTATCTCTTCCGCTATATCTTTAAGAGTAAGTGGTTTTAAATAACGAATTCCTCCTCTTAGAAAACTTTGCTGACGCTGAACTATTGCATTTGCTACCTTGTATAAAGTAAGACGGCGCTGCTCGATACTTTTAATAAGCCATACTGCAGAGTTTAGTTTTTGCTCAACGAATTTTCTGGTTTCTGTTCCCTCCGCCTGGGACAATGCTTGGCGATAGGTCTGGTTTATTCCCAGTCTGGGTACTGTAATATCGTTGACCAAAATTATGAATTCGTCCTGAATTTCTTCTACAATTACATCAGGGACGATATATCTGGTTTGCCCTGAACCCGAAAACCGCCGTCCGGGCTTAGGGTCTAACTTTCTTACTAAATCAGCCAGAAACTGTACCTGGGCTACAGTTATCTTCAAGGTTGAGGCAATCCGCTGAATCTTGCCTGCTGCCAAGTCCTCCAGGTGTTTGAGAAACATAGGCATCTCTGGCGGACACTCAGGCAGTAAAGGAAGTTGAAGGGTTAAACATTCTTCAAGTGTCCGGGCGCCCACTCCCAAAGGATCTAATGCTTGAACCAGGGTCAGAGCCTTCTCTGCCTCCTGAAGAGTAACACCTTGTTCCTCGGCAATTTCCTCCAAGGAAAGTGAAAGATAACCATTGTCATTCAGATTCCCAACTATATACTCTGCCAATTCTAACGAAACCGGTAGTTTTTGAACATGAAGTTGTTCCAGCAGATGTTCCTGCAAAGTAGGTGCAGCTGCAATAAATGGTTCAAATCTCTGTTTCTCGTCGTTTTTAATAGGGTTTCTGCCCTCAGGCAAATCATCCTGGTGTTGGAAATATTCCTGCCAGTCTAAATCCCACTTCGAATCCAGCTGATTATCATCCGCTTCGGTACTTTGATCTTTTTCAGCTATAACTTCTGGAACCTCATCAATCTCCAGTAATGGATTCTCCAACAATTGCTGGTCAACATAAGTCGATAGCTCCAATGCGGATAACTGCAAGATCGTGATGGCCTGACGCAATTCTGGGGTCATTATTAATTTTTGAGTTTGTTCGAGATTCAGACCATAACCTATCCGCACGATTTTTATCCTCCTCTAATGCCGACTTGCCTGAATACGTTCCGCAAGTTCATCAATCTTACGCATCCTATGGTTTACTCCCGATTTTCCGACTCTGGGCTGAAGCATTTCCCCTAATTCCTTAAGACTGGCATCAGGAAACTGAAGCCTCAGCTCAGCTATCTCTCTTAGGGCAGGCGGCAAAGCCGCTACTCCAATCGTATTGGCAATAAGCTGGATGTTTTCTACCTGGCGTACGGCCGCATCAACCGTCTTGTTTAGGTTGGCGGTTTCACAATTAACCAACCTGTTCACCTGGTTGCGCATATCTTTGAAGACTCTGACATTTTCAAACTCTAGTAAAGCATGGTGGGCACCGATAAAGCCTAAAAATTCTACTATATGCTCACTTTCCTTGATGTATACAACATGCCAATTCTTCCTGGTACTGATCTTTGCCCCTAAGTTAAATCTGTTTAAGAGCCCGCAGAGTGCATCTGCATGTTTTTCATCATTCGTTATTATCTCCAAGTGATAATTTCCCTCGGGATTGTTGATTGAGCCACCTGCCAGAAAAGCCCCTCGAAGGTAAGCTTTTTGATCACACCGAGTCTTAACTATTTTAGCCGGTATTCCAGGTTGGACCTGCCCATCTTGATCAAGAAGTCCTAATTTCTGCAGATCTTCAAGCCCTTTAGGGTAAATAATTACTATATAAGCATTATTCTTTCTGAATCTTAATCTTCTCCTGACCATGATGGTGGCAGGCAGATTCAGGATATTTTTAGCTAATCGATAGATTTTACGCGCTACTGGAGCACTCTCTGTGGTGACATTCAAGGCGTAATGTTGATTATCTCCGATTTGCAAGGTTCCATCCATCCGAACTAAAGCAGCAAGTTCTGCAAGACTGCAGCAGAGCCTGTTTTCTGTTATTCTGGCCAGTTCCTCTTTAGTTACAGCGCTAAATGACATGCTCAGGCCTCCTCTTAGGTATCCTCCCTGAGTTTCTGATTGAGCAAGAATGAGTCAACTAAGGCAATACGCTCCCCCATAGGCTTCATTCTGAAGAGCAAACGAATAAGCTCTCTGGCTAAGCGCTTGGAGTCATGCCGTATTACATTTCCGTCCTGCACCAAGTCTTTGGCTACATATTTTACCCCTAACCATTCAACCGAAGCTTCTTCCCCTTCGACCTTTGTGGAACCTTCCCGAGCATATTTTTCCAGGAGTTGTTCCGGAATATCCTGATTGTTTGCTAGTACTACGTCTACAAAATCTGCTCCGCAATGGTCAACTATTGCCTGCAGGTGATCAGCTACCGTATACCCATCTGTTTCCCCTGGCTCGGTCATTATGTTACAGACATATACACAAGGGGCGTGAACTTCCCGGATCTTTTCCCGTAGTCCATCTACTAAAAGATTTGGCAAAACACTTGTATACAGGCTTCCAGGACCTAATACTATTAAATCTGCTTCCTCCAGAGCTTGCAGAGCTTCTGGTATTGGGTTGCAATCAGGCGGCTCCAAAAACACTCTTTTGATTTGCCCCGGAGCGACCCGGACGGCAGTCTCTCCCTTAATTGATTTTCCATCGGCCATCTCTGCAACTAGAACAACTTGCTCAAGGGTTGAAGGGTAAACATGCCCCCTTAACGCAAATACCTTACTTACGTGTTCAACACCTTTCTGAAAATCCCCGAAAGTATCTGCCAGACCAGCCAAAAGGAGATTGCCAAGACTATGCCCTTGTAAGGTTCCGGTTTCGAACCGGTAGGAAAACAAAGATTCCATGATATTCTCAGTATCCGCTAAGGCCACCAGACAGTTGCGAACATCCCCGGGAGGAATGATTCCCATCTCATGACGAAGTTTACCAGAGCTGCCCCCGTCATCAGCCACAGTGACGATAGCAGTTAGATTAAAGGTGTATTCCTTTAAACCCCTAAGCAAGGCGGATAGCCCGGTACCACCGCCGATTACAACTATTTTTGGCCCCCGTCTAAGGTGCTGCCTGGTATACATTACATCAACAATCCGTCCCTCATCTGAAGGGAGCAAGACGGAAATTATCGAGTTCAGCATCTTTTTAAAGCCTACTGCGATTGCCACGGCTCCTAACAAGCTGATTAGCAAGCCCATCGGGATTGCTGTACTCTGAGCACTTCCCGTAAGCCTGTAAATAATCTCCCTGAACTGGAGTTCAAGGTAGCCAAGTGCTACCCCGTAATTCATCACGGAAAACCCGGTAGCAAACAGGAATATCCCTAAAACGGCCAGCAAAAACCAGCGTTTAATACGCAAATTCGGATAGAGCCATTTAACGTACTTTAGGAGAGTTCTACCCGATTCCTTTTTCATTGTGTTTTTCCACCCTTCCGGTTTTTAGCCGCATCACGGTGTTTAACACTCATGGTATATTTCATTTCCCTTAAGAACATCCCAATCTTCTCAGCGATGGCAACAGAACGATGCTGCCCGCCTGTACAGCCTACACCTATTACGAGATGACTTTTTCCTTCTTCGACATAGTGCGGAAGGATATATTCCAGCAGGGCAAGATATCTTCTCAGAAATTCTTGGGCAATAGCATTCGTAAAAATGTAGTCCTGAACTAAATGGTGTTCCCCTGTAAGAGGTCGCAACTCCTCAACGTAAAACGGATTAGGCAAAAACCTGACATCGAAAACCAAATC
>JAJZSC010000077.1 GCA_021849995.1 Bacillota bacterium
TCTAAATCAAGTCCTTAGGAATCTTAATCCTTGGTGGACATCGGGAAAACTGGAATTCGATTGAAACATTATGGCAAGAGTTAAGCGAAGAAATCGAGCAAGCTATGGTGCCTGTTATTATCATGACTCCTACTCCAGCCCGTGGAGAGTATTTTGTGCGTGGTGTGGAAAACTTAGAAAGATTTAGGGAAATGGTTTTAAGGTATGCAAGTTGTTACCGAGTATGTGACGTTTATCCTGAACTGAAGGCTCTAAATCTGGATGCCCTGTGGATTGACGGACAACATCTAAGTAAAAAGGGACATATGGTTGTAGGAGACCGGTTATGGCATTCCATACAGGAAGTAGAGGGAGAGGAAAAGTGGCTACAGTCGGACAATTTTTGAATAATGTTTGTGAGCGTTTTCCCGAACAGAATGTTTTAAATGACTATGATCGTAAACAGAAATGGACCTACCGTCAATGGTCCTTGGACAGTCAACAACTTGTTAGAGAATTAAGTTCCATGAGCTTAGAAGCAGGGGATTTCGTGATGACGAGGTTTGGCAACGATTATGGGTATCTTGTCGCTTATGGGGGAGTAGCTAGGGCTGAAGGGGTTATAGCCCCTATTGGCCTCCGAATGACAAGGAAGGAACTTGGGCGTTTGCTTGCTTTGGTAAAACCGAAATGGTTTTTGACCAGCGCTAGTGAATGGGAGGAGATTGAGGAAACGGTTCGTCAAAGTTCAATAGTGAAAATTGGTATCTATACAGAGGGTACATGGACTTGGTCTGACAACACACCTTTTTATCCAGCCAGGAAGCCTGATCATTCGCTTGCTCATCTACGCTTCACTTCTGGTTCCCAAGGAGAGCCGAAAATCGTAGCCCTTACCCATTATAATATGATTTACAGGGTAGGGAATTTTAAGCATTATGCACAAGAAGGGGATGTTTTTTACCTCTCCATACCGTTTGTTTTTAGACCCGACCGTTTAATTCAGGCTTTTAGCGTTGGTGGAGAGATAGTAGTAGCAGACACGGTTTATCCAGAACAATTGGTCCGAATTTGGCAGGAGGAAAAAGTTACTTTTGCCTGGTTGGTACCAACTATAATTGGACTCTTGATTCAGTTAACACCCGAGCAGATTCCTGAAAACCTTCTATTACGAGGGATAAATACCGGAGGTGCTTACCTCTATAGACATTGGGAAGAAAAATTTGAGCAGTTATTTGGAGTGCCAGTCTATCAACAATACGGGTTATCTGAGGGCTGTGTTGCTTTTGAGAACCCGATTGAGAAACGATCAGGGTCAGTCGGAAAACCAACTCCGTCAGTTCAAGTTAGGATTTGTGACCCGGATGGGAAAGAGGTGCCGGCAGGGGAAATAGGTGAGCTGTGGTACCAGGGAGATAATATAATGCAGGGGTATCTTGATCGTCCTGATCTAACTGCAGATACTCTTAAGGATGGTTGGTTACGCACCGGGGATATGGCCCGCTTTGATAAAGAGGGTTATCTTTTTATAGAAGGAAGGCTTAAGGATCTTATTCATTCGGGAGGGCTTAAGTTTTCTCCACGGGAAGTGGAAGAGGTTATTTTAATCTATCCTGGTGTGCAGGAAGTGTCCGTGGTTCCAGTTTCACATAAGACTAAAGGAGAAATTGCCAAAGCATATTTCGTAGCAGACCGGCTGATTCGAGGGTCAGAGCTCCGGGCCTTCTGTAGGAAATATCTCGCTGATTACAAGATCCCTAGACAGTGGAAACAGGTAGAAACCCTGCCGAAACTAGCAAGCGGTAAAGTTGCAAAGAGATCGGTTGGTCAGCAAAATTAAGGTTTTTCAGCTAGGGGGACTTTTATTGTCTGGAAAATATGACATTTTAGTGGTTGGAGCAGGGATTACTGGCCTCACTATCGCCGAAAGGTTTGGGAATGAGGGAAAGAGTGTTTTAGTAGTGGACAGAAGAAGCCATCTAGGGGGTAATTGTTATGATTATCTCACAGAAGGCATCTATGTACATGAATACGGACCACATATTTTCCATTCCGACTATAAAGAAGTTTGGGAGTATTTAACGAGATTTACTGATTGGGTACATTACCAGCATAAGGTATTAGCTTTAATTGATGGCGAACTTGTCCCGGTTCCTTTTAACCTGAACTCTATCAAAGCATTATTTCCGGCTTCGATGTCCAAGAAGCTCATAGATAAGTTATTGGAACACTTTGGTTATGGTAGAGAGATCAAGATCTTGGATTTGTTAAAGGTTGAGGATCATGACCTTAGATGGCTGGCAAATTATGTTTATGAAAAGGTATTTGCGGGTTACAGTGAAAAACAGTGGGGGAAAAGACCGGAAGAAATCGATTCTAGTGTAACTGCCAGAGTGCCGGTTGTAATATCTACGGATAACAGATATTTTCATGATCGATACCAAGGAGTTCCGCTCCGGGGTTATACAGCAATGTTTAATAAAATGCTGCAGTGCAGCAATATTGAAGTCTTACTTGAGACAGATTTTAAGGATATCAAAAGTCATATTGATTATAAAACTTTATTTTATACTGGGGAAATTGATGCCTATTTCGATTACTGTTTTGGGAAATTGAAATACCGTTGTTTTAATTATAAGCTGCTGAATCTGCCTCAGCCTAGCTATCAACCGGCAGCGGTAGTGAATTATCCAAATGAATATGATTTCACGCGTATTACAGAATTTAAAAAGTTCTATAATCAAGACTCTGCAGGTACGATAATAGGGATTGAATATCCGGAAGATTCCGGAGTCACGGCTTGGCCTATGTTAGATCCAGAGAACCTGGAAATCTATCGAAAGTACCGAAGCGAAGTTGATAAGCTAAAGGATAGTTATTTTCTTGGTAGATTGGCTGATTTTACACATTACTCGATGGATGATGCCGTTAATCGAGCTCTACAAGTATATAAAGAGGTGCTCAGATTTGTCTAATAAAGAGCTGATTTTCAGCAGGTTTCCACTTCTAGAGCGGGCAGGTGGACCACCTACCTACTTGTATAATCTTTATCGGGGGCTTCAAGAAATCACAGGGGAATCTGAGGGAAGTACTTTCAGGCAAAACAAGCTAGAGATTAAATTTATCACTGGTCAAATACGCAAAGCTGAAGGACTGGCCCGCAAACACTCTGTCAAGTTAAAAAACCTATCTGGATCAGTCTTTCCATCGTTCCTGGCGTATGACTTTTACCAAGGGGCAAAAAATTTTATCTTCCGGAGAGAAATTAAGGAACTGAAAGCCGAGATAAGAGAGAGTAATTCTCTTTACTTAAATACCGTTCTTGATTATCCAGTCTTAAAACCACTAGCTAGTAATAATCAGACTAAATTGTTAACGATTCATTCTCCGGAATCAATCGTTAAGGAATTTAGTAAGTACTCATTATTAGCAAAAGCTAAGCTTCAAGTGTCACAAATAGAGCGAGCTGCTATCAATTGGACAGATGTGTTTATTTATCCTTGTGAAGAGGCACTAGAGGCTCACTTTAAGGTGTTTCCATATTTAGAAGAATTAGTTAAGAGGAAGCGAGTAATTTTTTATCCTTCCGGTGTTCAAAAGCTCCAAATAAGCACGCCCAAGGGGAAAATCAGGAAACAACTTGGGATACCAGAAGATGCTTTTGTAGTATCATTTTTAGGTAGGCATATTGAAGTCAAGGGTTTTGACTTGCTCATCCAGGCTTTGTCGAAGCTTAATCAGGGTCTGGAGGCACCAAGGATTCATCTATTGAGTGCTGGTAAGGGTCACTTGCTTCAAGAATATGGTCAGAATCCTTTATTACGTAGATTCTGGCATCATCTCGAATGGACTAACTTCCCTGGAGATTTAGTTAATGCGTCAGATTTGTTTGTACTAGCTAATCGAAAGTCATTTTTTGATCTGGTGCTATTAGAAACTATGAGCATAGGCAAACCAATAATCTCGACCGATGTTGGGGGGCTACGGTTCATAACAAGAAGTAGTAAGGGAATTATTTGTATTCGACCGACAGTAAATGATCTTATGGACAGCATTTTTTATGTTTATAGTTCCAATTTAGAGACGAGGGCTAGGATGGCCAAGGAGAATTTATCCTCCTATGAAAAAAACTATTCTTTAACGGCATTTGCATTAAACCACCTTAATGCAGTGGCAGCACTTTGATTACCTGTCAACCGGGGGATGGGGGGGCGTATGGGAAATCGGCTGATTGTGCTCTATAGTCGAAGAAGAGAAATCGACGTTGTTGCAGGAGTAATCCGGGATTTCAAAGACAGTAACTTCCATCAAGTAAAAACAGAAAAAGAACTTGAGTGGATCCTGAAAGGCAAGACGGTTTCATTTTTAATTCTTGGTCGTGATCTAAGTTTAAATGAACGAGAAAGAGCGCTTTTCTTAGGCCTGCAAAACGGAGTGGAAATTGGAATCATGCCCGGTCTTTATGAGTCTCTATTGGCAGGTGCAAAACCAACTCAGATTGGAGAGATCTCTGTTGTGTTATTTCCGTCCCTTTCAGGAAACAAGTTTAACTGGCAGCGTTGTTTAAATAGAATCCTAGCTTTATTTTCTGTTACTATAACAAGTCCTCTCTTTTTCATAATTGCATTACTAATTCGTTTAGATTCTAAAGGATCAGTTTTTTACGGTCAAGAAAGAGTGGGGCGCAACGGTAGGACTTTTACCCTTTGGAAATTTAGAACTATGGTACATAATGCGGAAACTGAGACAGGACCCACTTTTTGCCAGGCTAACGATAGCAGAGTTACCAGGATAGGAAAGGTTTTGCGAACAACTCATCTTGATGAACTACCCCAATTAATTAATATTTTTCGCGGGGACATGTCATGGGTAGGGCCACGTCCCGAAAGACCTGTATTTGTGAGGAAGTTTGAACAATCCGTGCCTGACTATTCTTTGCGTCATCTGGTAGATCCAGGATTAACCGGCGAGGCACAGATTAATGTAGGTTATGACGCCAAACCTGAAGCAAAGTTAACTTATGATTTGCAGCATTTACATAGGCATGGCTTCTGGGAAGATGCCAAAACTATCCTAGCTACAATTCCTTCCTTATTAGGACGAAAGGGGCGCTAAATGCGTATTCTTCACATTATTACCCGTTCTGAATGGGGAGGAGCCCAAAAAGTAGTTTTTCAACTTGCTTGCTGGCAGAAAAATTGTGGCCATGATGTTACTGTAATATGTGGGGAAAATGGACGTTTGGTCACAGAATTGAGGGACAAGGGAATAGCCGTTCAGTTAAATCCTTATCTTAAAAGGAGAGTTGGAATTACGGATTTACTGGCTTTTTGGTATCTATATAGACAAGTAATGGATTTTGATCTAATCCACGCTCACTCTAGTAAAGCAGGACTGTTTGCCCGGTTATTAAAATTGGTGTCCGGGATACCTGTATGTTTTACAGTACATGGGTTTGGGATTAGTCCAGATCATCCTAGATGGCAGCAATTTTTTTACCACCGGGTAGAATCTTTCATATCTAAAATCACTGACGCACTGGTTTTTGTAAGTGAAGGTAACCGGGAAGAAGCAAAAAAACAAGGTTGGTTAGCTGGTACCCTGTTATCGGAAGTAATTCCAAATGGTGTGGAGATACCTGGAGAGTACTCGGATATTAGCCGGATCAATGGAAGGAATAGGTTGGGGATTTCTTCTGATGCTTATATAATCGGAAACTTAGCCAGGGTTGCTTGGATTAAAAACCCTGAGTTCTGGTTGGAAGTAGCATCTAGATTTATAGCGGAAAATCCCAATTGTTATTTTATTTGGTTTGGAACAGGAGAAGACCTAGAAAAATTTCAATCCCGGGCTAATATTGTCGGAGGTCAACGTATCCTGTATTATGGAGAGATACAGGATATTGATTTTGCTTTAGCAGTGATTGACGTGCTTTTTCTAAGCTCGAGGTCAGAAGGTATGCCCTTGGCAGTATTAGAGAGCATGATCAGAAAAGTACCTGTTCTGGCACCAGATTTACCTGGGCTAAGGGAGCTTTGCTCGGTAGACAAGTCAGAGAATCAAACTGGCCAAGAAAATGTCGAAGGTTCATCTGGGTATCTATACAACCCAGGAGATTTGGGAGAAGCAATACTATTGTTAAATAAGTTAAATGATCCAGCTTTACGTAAAAGGCTTGGGGAAAACGGTCATAACAAGTGCCAAGATCTTTATACAATAGATAAAATGGGATTAAGGTATGAACAAGTTTATAAGCAAATCCTTAAGCTTAACGTCTCACGTTAAAAAACTTTCTTCTTCAGAGGCTTTGAGGGAAGACAGGTCTTTCTTCGATTTTTTCTTACTTGATAATGTTAGATAACAAAGTACATATCCTAGAATGGAAAAAAGAGCTGCGGTAAGAAAAAAATCTAAGTCACTCATATTTTTCACCTCCAATGACGAATTTTTTAGTCAGTATTCTATCTATATATGGAGACGTATGAAGAGACGGAAAGATGACGGTCAAGATAAATAAAATTACTAGGTGGACACAACTAGTTAAAAGGGGTTAATATAAGCGGTAGTAAGAATTTCTAATGGCTTGCCTGTTTATAATAGGAATGTTCTTAAGTACGATTAATAGTAAAGATTCATTATTTAGCTAGATATGATAATTATGCTGGTAATTTTTGCATATAAAATAGGCTATTTTCACAATTCAGAGGGGGTTAAGTGTTGAAAAGTCGGTTAAAGAGTATTTTAGAGTGGGCAGGTTTACTTGTCTTTGCTCTTATTTTATCCATGGTTGTTAGGACGTTTCTCCTCGATACGAGAATAGTTCCTACAGGTTCCATGTTACCTACCATTAAACTTCAGGATCGGTTGATAGTAGATAAATTAGCGTTTAAGTTTAATGGAATAAAGCGTGGAGATATAGTGGTATTCCATGCGCCTCCGGCATCTGGGGAAAAGGAAGATCTTGTTAAGAGAGTTATTGGGTTGCCTGGCGAAAAGCTTGAGATTAAAGATGGAAAAGTTCTGATAAATGGCGTAGGGCTTAACGAACCCTATATTCTTGAAAAGCCTGATTATCAATACGGACCGATTAATGTACCGGAGGATTCTTACTTCGTTTTGGGGGATAACCGCAGAAGGAGTAATGACAGCCATATGTGGGGATTTTTACCTAAGCAAAATATTACCGGTAGGGTATGGGTGCGTTATTGGCCGCTGAATTCTTTTGGGGCATTAGCGAGATAAGATGATGCTATAATGGATGTCCCAGGATTTTGTTTTACATCGGTCACTCGGTAAGCTGCGCGGACCAAACTAACGCTCAAGTAGCTTCGCTCCAACACGAAAGCCTCCAGTGGAGGGTTTCGCCGAAGCCGCCAGCTTAAAGAGACAGCCTAACGGCGAAGGATGAACTGGCCAAATCGGCTCCTGCACCTATCATGAAAGTATTACTTTCGGGTGGCATAAGTGCATCTATGGCAGCCGCCTGCGCCAGAGGCTTGTCGCCAGCCAAGATTTCTATACCTCGTGGCCAGTTGGAAACGTCCTGTTTCCAACCCGTTTCCACTACGTACTTTCGCGAAGTTTGGTTTCCTGCTCGCTTAAAGCCGTTCCCTTATGTAAAACAAAATCCTTCGGCAGCTTCTCCGGTTCTTGTTAAAGAAATTCCGTACAGTTGTGCTCAAGCAATCTTTCAAAGCGAGTTACGATTACAGTAAGCGAGGACTCTACGTCGAGCAGGTAACCAAACTAGGACGAAATGCGCTTACCTTAACGGGATGAGTCACAGACAAAAGCCTCCGTTGGAGGGTTTCGCTCGCCGACAATTGAGCCAGGGACGGCGATTTTGGAAGGCATCCCGCAGCTTGCATCTAGCAGTTTAGGCCTTATAGTTTGGTCTGCGAGCGTACGTCCGAGCGTCTGTAACGTAATCCAGCCTTGCAAAACTAAGTATACGAAATAATACTTAACCCAAAGCCATATACTTTAATCAGGGTAGCTTAACAAATAGAAAAGAGCCCGTATAGTCAGAGTTGATTATACGGGCTTTATTTTATAGGGTAACAGATGCAATTAATAGAAAAAGTACTTCCGACATTTCGATTGTGGCGCCGTAAATGTCTCCAGTTAATCCTCCAAGTAGGTTTGAAACCCTATGACAGAATAATATAGTAAAGAGTATCGTGCCAAGTACAGGGAGGAACCCGGTTAATCCTGCCAAAACACCGATTAAGCTCAATATTACTATTCCCTCTATGATGAATATGGGCCAAACTACGGCGTTGTTGAAACCTTTCCCCAAACCCTGTTCTCTTACATATGGAAAAGATTTAACTCCAATCAGGAATACCCAACGAGATAGAATTGGCATAGCAATCAAAACCCAGGGTTTGGCAATTACTTGCGTTAACAAGGCAAACTTGAGAATCAAGAGTATTACGACGCTTACGTTATTCTTTGCTTAAGCTATCGAGGATTTTTTGGCCAGGGTGCTTGATTTCGATTGGGTAACCTGCTACTACAAGGTAAACTTCATCTGCTGATTTGGCAATAAGTTGATTACAACGACCAGCGAGATCCCGGTAAACCCTAGCCAGGTAATTTTCGGGTACAATACCCTGTCCTACTTCATTTGTAACAAATATTACCTGAGGTTTGACTTGTTTAGCAACTTTTAAACATCTTTTAACTTCAGAGAGTAGTTTTTGTTCGATCTCTTGGATACTTAACACATTAGTTAAAGAATCTAAGTGGGGTAACAATAGATTGGACAACCAGATAGTCACGCAATCAACTAGGATGACTCCTTCGAATTCTGCATAACTTGAAAGGGCATCTGCAAGATGCACAGGTTCTTCTAATACTATCCAATCAGATGGGCGTTGCTGTCGGTGTTTTTTTACCCGCTCAACCATCTCTTCATCAAATATTTGAGCAGTAGCGATATATACTACAGGACTATTTGTGTAGCTTGCCAGGAGCTCTGCAAAACTGCTTTTTCCACTTCGGGCACCACCTGTAACAAGACAGATCTGAGACAAAGCTGATCACTCCTAGTTAAGTATTCTTGTTTGATACACCGGCATCTGCGAAGGTTGCCATTTCGGAAAGAATTCTGAGCGAGGAATCTAAGAGATACAGAGTCAGTGCTGCCCCTGTTCCTTCTCCTAGCCTCATATTCAAGTATCGTCGATATCTGTTCCCCGTCCTACTACTTCCGAGATTGGGGCACCCGTATAAAGGTGTACTATATAAAAGTCCCGCCACAAATGTGGTCGGGACTTTGCCTTCATCACCGCCGCTTTCCATTTCCCCGGAAAGACTTTATCGTTTCAGGCAGGTCTCCTGGCTTTCGACTCAATCGTCCAATCACGCCTTCCCGACTAAGGTCAGTGGCAAATGTGACGGACTAATCGATTACAGTGGTGTGTCCGCGCCGGAGTCAAACCGGCTTTCCTATTCTCCTAACAAGGCACC
>JAJZSC010000078.1 GCA_021849995.1 Bacillota bacterium
CCCATTAGTAGTACACCCCTTCTTTCATTTCCACGCCATTGGATTCCAGAGTATGCAAGCCACCTTCATCCATACGGATATATTTAGGCTCATTGAATAGGTGCAGTTCTAACTACTAAGCTTAGAAAGCAAGGGGATCTCACCAGGGAAGAAGGAGAACGTCTATTAGCCTTTACTTGTAACCCAAGTCCCGGCTTCATGTTTGGTGCCGTAGCATCTGGAATGTTAGGTAATCCAGTTCTAGGCTTTGTCCTGGCAGCTTCAGTCTATCTGGCCAACTTAACAGTTGGGCTTATCTTTAGATTTTACCGTTCGAACCGTGATTCAGATAACGTCCCAACCTCAGTATCATTTAAACGAGCTTGGCATGAAATGGCCCAGGCTCAAACCAAAGACGGTCGTCCTTTTGGACAAATGCTTGGTGATTCAATTCGCCAGAGCACTACCACTATATTGATGGTCGGAGGTTTCATAACATTTTTCTCGGTAATTATCAAAATGTTAACAGTTTGGCATATTACCAATTTATTAGCCAGGACCCTCAACCCAATATTAGGTAGTTTTATGTCCATGAATGGTATTGAGGCACTTATAAATGGTCTAGTCGAAACTACCATTGGTTGTCAAAGGGCCATTCAAGCTTATGGAGAACTAAGTCAGCAAGTTGGAATAGTGGCTTTCTTCCTCGGCTGGGGGGGTATTTCGGTATTTGCTCAAGTAGCCAGCTTTACCAGTACTACAGACCTCAGATTTTCGGCGTTTGTAATAGGTAGAACTTTACATGCTGTCCTTGCGTTAATTATTAGTAAACTCTTGCTTGTTTTTTATGGGATACCCGCTGCACCAATTCTCCTGCGGATTCCGGCAACAACGTCCGAACTCTGGTGGAACACCTGGCGCCTTAGCACAAAAGGATTTATTCTAGCTATCTTAGGGTTGATAATCTTAGCGGCTTTGAGCCCTATTTTCAGACGAAAGCAGCGTTATTAAGCTGCACTTAACAGTAATGCACGCTCACCCAGACGGTGGGTCTACCCTGAAAAAAGTATATGCTAATTCGCCGTCCTTGGCTCAGTTGTCGGCGAGTCACAATCCTTCGCCGTTGGGCTATCTTTTTAAGCAGGCGGCTTCGGCAAAACCCTCCACTGGAGGCTTTTGTCTTGTGACTCGTCCCGCTAAGGTAAGCGCAGTTTCGTCCAAGTTTGGTTACTGCTCGACGTAATTCCTCGCTTACTGTAATCGTAACTCGCTTCGAAGAATTGCTGGGCATAATCATGCGGAATTTCTAGCGCAAGAGCCCAAGAAGCTGCCGAAGGATTTTGATTTACACAAGGGAACGGCTTTAAGCGAGCAGGAAACCAAACTTCGCGAAAAGTACGTAGTGGAAACGGGTTGGAAACAGGACGTTTCCAACTGGCCATTGAGGCATGGACGCCGATTTGGCCAGGCACCCGTTGGAACGAAGCTACTTGAGCGATTAGTTTGGTCCGCGCAGCTTACCAAGTGACCGGTGTAAAACAAAATCCTGGAGACATCCACTCTTTTTCATCGTCTCATGGTACTGCAGAGGGCATGGATGTTTACTCTATAAAAACAGCCCCAAACAAGATAATATTGCAAACTGAACCTTATACAAGAATATAACAAAAGACTGCTAACAAACGTTTAATCTTGCTAACAGTCAATCCCCTACATCTCCCGTGAACAAATTAGGCTCGCGATTCAACTCCTTTATCTGCTGAACGGTCATCTCTTTTAACCATATTCCTCAGTTCTTCGCGGTTTTTGCGAATAGAGGCGGCATTATCTGCTAAGGCCTTCTCCATTCCTTGGAAGACCTCATCAGCATACTGAACCGCACCAAACTTAACCTCCCTGGCATAAGCCTGAGCCTGCCGAACAATTTCTTCAGCGTATTCTTGAGCTTGCTTCACTACTTCGTTTTCTTCTGCCATCTTTTCAATATAGGTTTTCCCACGTTCAACAATTTTCTGAGCCTCAGCCTGAGCCTCACTAATTAACTTCTGTCTCTCATTCATAATCCATTTCGCACTTTGAATTTCCTCTGGAAGAGAAGAGCGGATCCGATCAATCAGTTCAAAGAGTGCACTATCATCTACAAGTACTTTTCCTGTCATGGGTATTTTAGTGCCTGAATCAATTATCTCTTCTAATTCGTCAAGTAATTCTAGAACATCAGTTTCCAACTTTTTCACTCCCCGTTAAAATGTCCCGCCTTTGCAGGTACCATATCTTTGTATCTCCGTATTCTCCCGTCTTCCTGATGTCAAACAAGTGTCCTTCTTCAGAGAGCTCTTCATCTTTAGCAGTCTCCGCAATAATCACACCAAAAGCCGAAAGGCGGCAAGGATTACTCAAGGCCAGTAAAGACCTGTATACCAAACCCTTGTGATATGGTGGGTCTAGAAAAATTATATCAAATACCTCAAAACTGTTTTTATCTAAATAACTAAATGCATCGATTTTAAATAACTTAACCCTTGCATCGGAGATCAAGCTGATATTTTCTTGGATTACATTTTGAGCCAGTCGATTAACTTCCACCAATACCGCATTATTAGCCCCCCGGGATATTGCTTCAAGCGCTAAGCTGCCTGTCCCGGCAAACAAGTCTAATACTCTGGCTCCTTCAACTTTTTCCTGTATAACATTGAAAATCGCACCTTTGACCTTATCAGCAGTAGGACGGGTACCGGAACCTTCAACTGCTCTAATCCTCCGGCCACGCATCTCTCCTGCAATAATCCTCATATTTTACCTCCACTAATGATCAGGTTATTCTCTTATCCACTTAGCTACCAAAAATCCTGGCTTGTTTGCTTTGGCTGAGGCAATATTATCAAATAAAGGAGTATCCATACCAAATTCCTCCATAATTGATCTTTCTTTATTATAACACAACTATTTGAGCTTATTACTATAAATATCTGCATAAAGCGACTTAAAGCGCAAATAATACTTATGGTATCACAATTAAAATGTCGATACCTTCCCCCATCCAGTTCTTCCTTTCGTTTCTCCTCTCCTTGGTCACTGGTCCGCGGGCCGGTGGCTTTTTTTAGAAAGCCCTGGATAAGGAGGTCACAGCATTGAAGAAATCCGAACTGTTTCGGCAATTTAATGTATCCATCGATTTAGCAGTTGAAGCACATGAATTATTGCGTGGAGAAACAGGTACAGAAATACCTGGTGTAAAAATGGATGTAGATAACTTGGAACACGCCAAGGTAACTACTATTACAATTGAAACAGATCAAGGCGTAGAGGAGATGGGAAGACCTAAAGGACAATATATTACAATAGATGCACCGGAAATCCGTCAAAATAATTACATAATACATAAAGAAATAACTGAAATTCTGGCCGACAAACTCATATCTCTAATGGATCTAAAAGAAGATTCCAATGTTCTATTGGTAGGACTAGGAAACTGGAATGCAACCCCTGATGCTCTAGGCCCTCAAGTAATTGAAAAAAGTCTTGTGACAAGACATTTATTTCAGTACTCCCCTACAGAACTTAAAGGAAAGCTCAGGAAGGTCAGTGCGATTGCTCCAGGTGTCTTAGGGTTAACCGGAATCGAAACAGCCGAAATTATTAAGGGGCTTGTCGAACATGTCAAGCCTGATCTGGTAATTGCTATTGATGCCCTTGCCGCCGGTTCTCTTGATAGGATCGGTACTAGCATCCAGTTAGCAGATACAGGAATCAATCCTGGTTCAGGTGTCGGTAATAAAAGAGTCGGCTTAAACATGGAAACCCTTGGCTGTAAAGTAATTGCAATCGGTTTACCAACCGTAATGAATGCTGCCGTAATCGCCAATAACTGTCTGGAAGCCCTAAAGGATCAACTAAAAACTAGCCCAAGCCTGTATAAACTCTATAAAGAATTGAACCCAATGGCTTTTCAGCAAATACTCGATGAGGTGCTATCACCGTATAGTGGTAATCTTATGGTAACTCCCAAAGAAATTGATACTCTGATTGAATCAACTGCCAGGATTATTGCCGGGGCCTTAAGCATCAGTATCCATCCTGGAATTAACTCTGAAGATTATGAAATGTATATTCAGTAAACTTGTAGATACTAGTAATTGAGTTTTCTTAGTATTAGCTGATAACACACGAACCAAAAAAGCAAAGCGGGCCTTTTGCCCGCTTTGCTTTTTTGGTTTAGCTATTCAGCTTGAGTTGGGTATTTCTTATTTTTGCGAGTGAGAATACCAATTTCTTGGGCCACTTCATACTTGAATTTCTCTAAATCAGGAGTCAATGGAGCCTTAGGATTGTTAGTTTTAGCCATGTTCTTTTCCTCCTTCAATAAGAGATATTAGTTAAGGGAAATGTCTCTTTTGATTAAAAACAGCCTATTTAATTATTGGCACATAATTATTATTAACAATAAACTGTCCCTGATACTCAGAAAAAAATACTATATCTAACATAATTTAAATTTTTATCTTGTTAAATAAAATTGAGTACTGTAATACTAACAACCCTTATAGTCAAATTTTCCTAATGGAAACCTATTTTTTCAGGTGGATAAAATACCTCAACCTCTTGAAGCAACTCTTTATACTTTACAGGTGTCGCTAATACTTTTTGAGCCATTCGATAGGCCTGTTCTATTAACTTTCCATCCCGAGAGAGATCTGCAAGACGCAATTGAGCCAATCCATGTTGACGAGTGCCCAGGAGATCTCCAGGCCCACGCAACTTAAGATCTTCCTCAGCAATTCTAAATCCGTCGTTTGTCTCACATAAGACATCCAGTCTTTTGCTATCTTTAGATGATGCGATAAGAATGCAGTAAGATTGTTCACTTCCGCGTCCAACACGGCCCCTTAATTGGTGTAATTGCGCTAGCCCAAACCGCTCAGCTCCCTCGATTACCATTACTGAAGCATTCGGAACATTTACTCCCACCTCTACTACAGTAGTTGCGACCAAAATATTCACCTTGCCAGTTTGAAAATCATTCATTATCTGTTCCTTTTCCAAGCCTTTCATCTTGCCATGAAGTAATGCTACCACACGGTGCGGAAATCTGGCTTGTAGTTGTTCATGCCGTTCCTTAGCAGAAATAAGGTCTAAGTTTTCCGATTCCTCTACAAGGGGACATACCACATAAATCTGCCGCCCCAAATCCATTTGTTGATCTAAGAACTTTTCCATACTAGCCCGCGTTCGTTCCGATGCCTTTTTAGTTATTATTGCTTTCCGTCCAGCCGGCAGCTCATCCAGAACAGAAAGCTGCAAATCACCATAAAGGGTTAACGCCAGTGTACGGGGAATGGGAGTAGCAGTTAATACCAAAACATGTGGACTTTGACCCTTGTTCTGTAATATGGTTCTTTGTTTAACTCCAAAACGGTGCTGCTCATCTGTAACAGCAATACCCAAATTATTGAAACGCACACTCTCCTGAATAAGTGCGTGTGTACCCACAACCACCTGAGCTATTCCAGCCTCTACTTGGTTAAGGACTTTATCGCGTTCTGATTTTGTCTGACTACCCAGGAGGCAAACCGTTTTCACTCCAAGTGGGCTAAAAATTTTGTCAATCGTCTTAAAATGCTGCAGGGCCAAGATTTCTGTAGGAGCCATCATAGCACCTTGGTAACCAGAGCCAACCGCCTGTAATATCCCTGCCATTGCTACTGCGGTTTTACCCGAACCAACATCGCCTTGAACCAGTCGGGCCATTCCCTTCGAACTTGAAATATCCCTAAGAATCTCAGCTATAACTCGTTTTTGGGCATTAGTAAGTTCAAACGGCAATGAGGCAAAGTAGCGATTGATAAGATCTGCTCCCCCCTTCAAGACTGGGCTTTCCTTCTTCTCTACCCCCTGCCTTAAACGGGCGACAGCCAACTGTAAAAAGAGAATTTCTTCCCAAACCAAGCGTTCTCGTGCTCTAGCAAGCTCTTGAAAAGATGATGGCAGGTGAATTTCTCGATAAGCCTTGGTCCGCTCCATCAGACCATCAAGATCCTGTTCTGATAAAACTTCAGGAAATTGGGTTTCAAGCTCACTTGCAACACTATTAATTAAAGTCCGGAATAGCTTGGAAGTTAGTCTTCCAGTTTCAGGATAGACAGCTAGTATCTCCACTTTATCCTTATGCCCAGAAACCTTTTCCACATCAGACACTAATATCTCCGGTGTCTTTTTCGTCCACTGGACTTTGCCGGTAACCACAAGCTGAGTACCAACAGGATACTGCTTTAGGATAAATGGTTGATTAAACCATATCGCCTGGATTAGACGTCCATCTTGCTCCAAGCTTAACTTTACGACCTTTATCCTGGCTTGGGATATTTGCCCGGCCACAACTTTACCTTTGACAGATGCAATATCTCCATCTCTTAACTCATTTATGTTTCTCAAACGGCGATCCTCGTACCTGCGGGGAAAGTAGAGTAAAAGTTCCTTAATACTACAAATCCCCAAAGCTTCAAGTTGCTTCGCTCTCTCCGGTCCAACTCCTTTAAGGTATTGCAATGAGCGTTTTGGCTCATTGGTTTTAGCTGCCTTCTGAATAAAAGATTGAGATTGAGATTGGGATTGAGATTGGGATTGGGATTGAGATTGAGATTGGGATTGAGATTCTGATTCAGAGTTGGATTCAGATTCGGATTCAGACTTATGATTATCTTTGACCGGGCTGGGTTTTTGAATAGTTTTTAGACCTTCCTGCTTTGCCATTGGCTTTGGCTCAGGATTTGACTTAGGCTTAGGCTTAGGCTCAGGCTCAGGTTCAATTCCCTCATTTGGGATCTCCCCTGTTTTTGTTGCGCTGGCAAGTACCGAAAATTTGAGTGCGCAAAACAGTTCCAGATTTCTCTGAAAACTCTTTAACTCGGTAAAAGATTCCCTTCTTCTTAAAGGACTCCAGGTTGAATACTGTTTGGCAATCTGCCTAATTAAACTTACATCTCCATCGTAGTCCAAAGCCTCAAGCCTGGTCAAAAAACCTTTTAAAAATGAGCCAAAACCACCCATTACCCCTGTATTGCTGAACCCTTGTCTTTCCTCAGCGGCAATTGCTTTCTGCAAACTATTGACAACCAATTTTATCTGATTCATAAAAAATCAGCCTGAACCCTTCTACCTGTAGGAGTAATAGCTAATCCCCCTTGAGCAGTCTCTTTCAAGGAACAAGGCATTTGCCTGCCGATCTCACCCATCGTGTCGATAACCTCGTCCAGTGGAATAGCACTAAAGACTCCTGAAAGAACCATCTCAGCAGCAGACAGAGCTACAGAGGCTGCTATGGCATTCCTTTTTACACAGGGTATCTCAACTAAACCTGCCACAGGATCGCAAACCAAACCAAGAAAAGACTTCATAGCTACAGCTGCAGCATCAGAACATTGCCTTGGTGAACCTCCTGCTAGCTCAACTGCTGCAGCCGCAGCCATCCCAGCAGCCGACCCTATCTCTGCCTGACAACCACCTTCTGCCCCGGAAATACTGGCCCTGTCAGCAATAACTACTCCCAAACCGGCAGCCGTGAAAAGGGCAAGCAATAAATCCTCTTCATTAGGATGATAAACCTCTTCTGCAGTGAGCAAAACTGCCGGAAGTACGCCACATGAGCCAGCGGTAGGAGCAGCCACAATTTTACCCATGCTGGCATTTACTTCAGCTACGGCAAGAGCTTTAGCGATAGCTCCGCCTATAACACTCCCTACTAAGCTTTCTCCACTGGCTCTCCTCTGTTCAACTTTAAGCGCGTCTCCACCTACCAAACCAGATAAAGACCTGCGTTCTCCTGTCAATCCAAGTCTGACTGACTCTCGCATCACCACAAGGTTTTCCCTCATTCTGGCCAATAATTCCTGTTCAGATTTATCAAGCTGCTCCGCCTGGTCATGCAGTACGATTTGACCTAACTTTAACCCTTCAGTTTGTGACTTGAGTACCCATTCTTCAAAAGTTCGCATAAGTATTTCCCCCTTATTCAAGAGGCTCAATGGCCATTGCTTGATAAACTGACGGCAGTTTACGCATAAGTTCAAGTGCAGCCGGCTCTATTGTCTGGTCTGTTTCAACGACAGTCAGAGCTTTAGCACCTCTTTTCTCTCTGGAAACTCTCATTTGGGCTATATTGATTTGAGTCGTGGCAAGTAATGATGTTACTTGAGCGACTACCCCAGGAAGATCCCTGTTAAGAATAACCAAAGTAGGATAATCCCCCATGATTTCCACATTAAATTCGTTAATACCTTTAATTATTATTCTTCCCCCACCGATGGAAGATCCAAAAACTCTTACCTGCTTGCCTAGTTTGTCCGTAAGCTCGAAGGTAACAGAGTTGGGATGGGCATCTGGGGGATTCGACTTTTCAAAGCTTATGTTTATTCCCTTGGCTTGAGCTAGTTGTTTAGCCTCGACGATTCTCTCATCGTCGGGCTTTAGTCCTAAAAGGCCTGCAACTAAAGCAAGATCAGTGCCGTGACCCTTGCCGGTTTCCGCAAACGACCCATGGAGGGTGATTTTCCCCTCCGCCAGATCTCCACCCAGTATTTTCAAGGCCATCGCACCTAACCGTACCGCACCTGCAGTATGTGAACTTGACGGCCCTACCATAATCGGTCCTATTAAATCAAAAACATTACTGCCCATAATTCACCTTCATATGTAATAATTAGACACCCAATGCCGCTTTGCAGCACAATCCGAGAATGAAAAGCTTTAAACCGATGATAAATAATCAGAGCGATAGTTAATCATTAAGTAATACACCAAAATTATAGTTCCCGTTTTTACAAAAATCCTCCGGAAAAAACCGGAGGAAATGATTTTTCGTTATGAATCGATAATGTGACGGGAAAAAGATTTACTCGACTCCGAATATATAGTAATAAAGCGGTTGATTTCCTGGATAAACTTCTATTTCTATCCCTTTGTTCTGTTCGCTCAACCATTTCTCCAGGAGGCTGACTTGTTCCTCTTCTACATCTTGTCCATAGAAAATCGTTACTAAATCGTGTCCGCGCCACTCCATTTTTTCCAAGGTTTCTTTGGCCACGGTTAATAAATCTTTCCCGGTTGTAACTATAACATCTTCAACCAAACCTAGAGTGTCTCCAGATTTAATCTCTATCTCGCCATACTGCGAATCTCTTACAGCATAAGTCACTTCGCCTGACTTTACTTGAGATAATGAACGCTCCATGTTTTTTGCGTTCTCCTCGGCATCTCCCTCAGGATCAAAGTTGACAAGGGCCGCTATACCTTGTGGAATAGACTTGGAAGGAATAACATAAATCTCTTTGTCAGTCACGATATCCTTCACTTGACGAGCAGCCATAACAATGTTGCCATTATTGGAAAGAATATAAATATGTTTGGCAGCTATCCGACGAACAGCTTCAACCAAATCCTCTGTGCT
>JAJZSC010000079.1 GCA_021849995.1 Bacillota bacterium
ACGGTCCGGAATTGAAGCTTGCAGGGATATCTTAGCCGCCCATCCGGAAATCAAGGTTTTGATGTTAACGTCTTATGCGGATGAGGAAGCGGTTGTGGCTTCGATTATCTCCGGAGCCAAGGGGTACGTTTTAAAGAAAATCGGCAGCCGGGCTTTAATCGAGGCAATCATGAAAGTCATGCAAGGTGAATCCCTGATTGATCAAGATTTGCTACTGAAAGTCATGAATCGTTTGCAGAATGAAAGGGAGTAACCGGCGGAAAAATTGTCTGACCGTGAGAAGGAAATACTTCAGCTCATAGGTCAAGGTAGAACGAATAAGGAGATAGCCAATAGCCTGTTCTTAAGTGCAAAGACGGTTCGCAATTATGTAAGTAACATTTTGCATACACTCAAATTCTCTCATCGATCGCAGGATGTAATCTATGCGATTCGCAATTTAGTTGAAACCGATCGGAAATATTGAGAAAATGTCCCTGTTATCCAGGGGCATTTTGCCATATAAGGGAGTACCAAATATTGTATTATCCGGAAATTAGCTTATTTACGAATGTGACAATTGTCCCTTCAAAAAAGGGACACCAGTTTATATTATTTTAGGACATGTGACAATTATCTCATGCTAAGTTCTAAGAGATAATTGTATCAGAACAATTGAATTTCAAAATTGCGAAAAACATTAACTTGAGGAGGGAATAAAGCAAAGAAGAGGTTATCGGAATCTGCTCAATAAAACAAAGTAAAGGAGGAACTAAGATGTTCGAGTACTTCAAACTTATCGGTAGCGGCCCCAATGACTTATCCGCAGCGATTCACGGGGGACTAGGAATTATTCTTCTTGCAGCTTTTATCTGGGCCGTGGAGGCAGTACTAAACAAAAGTCCTGAAGCCTTTAAACGCTTGAAGATTGGTTCTATAGTAATGGCTGTATCCAGTTTCTTAACGATTATTTACGGAAATATTATCTATATTGCTTATCGTGCCAAAGACGGTGTTCAACCTTGGTTAAAGGACAATAACATATACTGGTTTCATACACTAGGAATGGAGTTTAAAGAATTTGCAGCCTTGTTCTCCTTCCCGTTAGCCATTGCCATTGCATATACGTTGTTTACAATGAGTGAGGATTGGTTTAAAAGTGATTGGGCTCGTAAGACTGTTAAAATTTCACTGTTTATTGCCATTTTCTTTACGTTCGGTGCATTTATCTTAGGAGCAGCGGTCACGAAGGCCAAGGCCATATAATTATTTAATGAACGGAGGGATTACGATGAGTAACACAGTGACTACAGAGAGTAGAACTGCGAGTAATAGAGTAACGAATACAGTAACTGTTCAAGTAAGAGAAGTGAAATCGGCAATTGCCTTTTTAGCTGCAGGGTTGGGTCTACTTTCTGTTTCCATCCTCAATCTGCTTCAGAGCCTTACCGGAGGATTAAAAGGTCCTGTAGGGACGTTCTTGACGCTACACCAAGGTATTGGACCCTATTCAGGGAAGCAAGTATTTTCTGTTCTGGTTTGGTTCATTGCTTGGGCAGTACTGAAGAAATCTCTATCGGGTAAAGATTTTGAGCCGGCCAAAATCATGCGTTGGGCCTATATCCTAATTGTTGCTGCAGGATTATTAGTATTCCCACCCGTTATCGAACTCTTTGTATAAGCATTGAACAATATTATGATTATCTAGCCTAATTACTAAGGCTTCTCTATCGACACAGGCGGGTTAATGAGCTTATCTCTGAAAAGAGCTCTTTTCCATGCCTTTTTCTTTGCTATTCTTGATGGGCTATCATTTTGTAATGAGCCCATCTTTATAATATAAGGAACTGCGGCAATGGTTTCCATGTTAACAGCGGCAGTAGGTTTATGCGGATTCAAATATCAGGCCTTCATGTCGTTTGGCGGACCACTGACTTAAACAGAAATTCTAATAAAACTCAGTTTTTTTCTGGATAAAGACAAATTTCGACACGATTTTTCGGTTAATAATTGTATAGTAAATACGGTTTAGAAATTTAATTTATACTTGAAAGGGGCTGTCCCAACTGAAGAAAGTATTTACAGTGATTTTAGCCGGCATCTTATTATTACCTTTAATAGGATGTAGCTCATCAAAAACCAACCAGCAACAAATGCAGAACCAATCTCAAATGAAGGATCAGCAAATGAAGGATCAGCAAATGATGGACCAGCAAATGAAGGACCAACAAATGAAGGACCAACAAATGATGGACCAGCAAATGAAGGATCAGCAAATGAACCAATCACAAAATAAAAAGTAGTTTGTCGTTGCATACTACATATATGTGTACTATTCAAGAGATAAAAATCAAAAAAATATTATAAATTATATAACCTATATGTCTTGTATTACGTAATAATTTCAACATAAACAAAGGAGTGTAGCTGGTGGCAACACTCCTTTGTTTAGTCTTAGTTATTATTTTATTCTATACTCACAAATTTTTGCCTAGAGCGACTTTATCGGTGCTTATACTTAGCTCTTACCAAAACTTCTTTACCAAGAGTTCCTTTACCGAGAACTCATTCCTCCCATCCCGTCCGAAGAGGGCATCATTTGATGCTCTCCTGTGCTGCCTGAGCTTCCTTGCTTTAGCATAGGCTCTGACGGACTACTGCCCTTATGTTGGCTGCCAGGCATCGAATAACCGGAAGATGTTGACCCATTATTAGGGGAGTTCTGATTGTAATCTGCCCCATCAGAATTCATGGAGGGCATGTTACTGTTACCAGCCATTGGATTTCCCATGGGATTGGAGTCGTTATGCATTCCGCCTTGGGGAGTAATGCTTATGCTTTCTTGGGGGAAGAGAGACACTAAAGTTGTATTAGCTTCTGTTAACATATGAAGGGCATTATTTGAACTAGGAGTATCGGGATCTACCATTAGCCCCTGTTTTTGGATTCGCTCAAAAATCTGGTAATGATTCACACTCATACCTAAGTCTTGAGCCATCTTCATGGTGTTTTCATCCGCCTTGCCTACCATCATGTCAGCAGGAATGCTTTTTTCAAGCATATGGATATGGATAGAGTCTCGGAGTTTTCCCGGATCGATCACATCTTCCTTTTGATTATCCAGTGGTACTATGCTGGCTAGAACCAGGTTTTTCTTTTGCTTGAATGCTCCTTCTTTATCTGCTTTATCTATAATCAGGGCTACGGCTGAGTAGATGTCCATGCCTTTAAGCTGAAGGTCAGATGGCGCAGACTTGGATCCTTGAGTTCTGTCTTTAACTTTAAGAACCTTTGCCTGACTGTCAACCAATATTTCCACGCTACTGTCGATATCCATTACAACAGCGGCTACAGCAGTATTAGCCCCTGAGAGTATATTAAATACACCAAGAGTTAGAGCAAGTAGAAGGATTGCAGCAGTAGAGCCGTATCTGAGGAGTCCGTGACTCAAAGGTTTGCGGACGGGAAGCTCAACTTCAATAACTTGTCCAATGGCTGGAGTGTCTTTTGGTGTTTTTATCTTCAAATAGTCACCACTATCAGTATATATGATGGTAGCTTTCTTGGATGTTTTCATGACAATTCCTTTGTTTTTTTTCATTAGGCTAACCCTCTCTCATTTGATGTAGAGTATTAATCATGGTAAAACCTTTTAGAGCATCTAGCTCCGGGTTAGTTAGGATCAGAGCAGTAGCAATAAGATATTTTCTACCCCTTTCAAGAACCTTTCGTTTCACCCCGGTGACGAGTTCCAATTCTTTGAGGGGCAAAAGTTTATTTTTGTATAGGTATTGTAATAGATTTGGGTGATTACAGAGTGCTTGGGCAACTCTGAATAGAGTTACTTTAGTGTCTCGATGCTTCGGGGAGACTTCGACCAAGTCTTCCAGTGTTATTCCATACTCGGCTAGTACAGTGATATAGCTTTTTACCGTCTCGGCAAAATCGTACTTTTGTTCCTCTTCCTTATATAGTTCATATGACACTGCAGAATCATAATCGCAAAGATTATTGCTGTCATCTTCCAACGGATTAAGGGAGAGTACTTGATGTTTAGACTCTTTACGAAAGTAATCTACCAATCGCCTCGAAATTACAGTTTTAGCAAAACTGTAAAAAGAAGTACCTTCATTTATCTTGTAATTATCTATTGCTTCATTAAAGGCGACGAGAGCAATACTTAGTTCGTCATCATTCCCCCAGGCAAGATAGCGCTTGCATATATTGGAAGTCGTTTTTGCAATAAATGGTTTATGATTTTTTATAAATTCCTCTCTGATTATTTCATCACCGTTTTTGGCTAGTTGTAAAGCTTGGTTAATAGTCAATTCTTGCACTTCAACCCCTCCACTTTAGTAGATAATTTCGTAAAAGTATTAAAAGTTTAAGGGGGTACCAGGTGGAAAAAAGTTTTTAAAAAATTTTTAGGCCTACCCCTCGATAATTTAACAGGTTGCGCGAATACTTTGGTGAACACAGGAGGTGACAGCAGACAGAAATTCCCTGATAGGTTCCGATGTCGGTTTATACAAAGAAAACATCAAGTAATTTATTTAAAGAAAGGTTGGATTTTCAAATGAGAAAAAGAACATTACTAGTTACATTGTCACTGGCTTTGGTTGTTGGATTAGCAGGGATTGTAAACGCTGCTACAGGTAGCGATGTTATTGACACCCAGCCTAAAGCTTCAGACGTTCAGGTTTATGTGGACAACAATGATACCCCAAGCACAGAAGCTAAGCAGGGAAAAACCTCTCAGAATGATCAAACAGCACAATCCAGGACGGATAGCTCTGAACAAATGATGGGCTCCAATCCGTTAATGAACGATCAAATCCAAAACATGCCAATGAACACTCAACAAAACATGCCAATGAGTACTCAAATGCAGAACATGCCGATGAATAACCAAATGAATGAACAGATGAAGAATATGACTCCTCAAAATATGCAAGGGCAAGGAATGGCCGGCACTAATAAAGCGGATAACGCTAAAGCTTCTCAACAAGGACAAAAATCAAACAGCAACAGTATGATGGGATCTATGGGAAGTATGGGCAGGTAAGCAAATTAAACAAGAAATAGATTTAGAAAGAACAGTAATAAAAGATCAATAAGATAAGATCAATAACAAATATCAGGCAGCTTTAGATGGCTGCCTGTTTTTTATGCTTATTTATAAGTTTAAATATTCAGGTTGAATGATTCAATATGAAGTTCTGAACTTCACAAGTAATTCATAAGCTGTTCACTTCAAAATCAAATTCTATATCTAAGATTTATTATAGATAATCACAAGTATTTAAAATAATAGATTTTAGAAGTAAAACTTGACAAAAAGAGGAGACTTGAGGAGTGTTACGCTCAGAAACTAAAGGGGATGGATGGAGGGAAGGTTGCGGCTATGAATAACCTAAAAGTTTTAATTGCTGATGATGAAGAAAAAATTCGTCAAGCGATTAGTGTGTACTTAAAAAGGGAAGGTTGCACCGTGGGGGAAGCAGCAGATGGACAAGAGGCATTAACAAGGTTGGGCACAGATTTCTGGGACGTTGTTATTTTAGATTTGATGATGCCGAAGATGGATGGATTAGAGGTGTGTCAGGAAGTCAGAAAAGTATCTGATGTCCCAATCATAATCCTTACTGCTAAAACTGAAGAGATAGATAGAATACAGGGTTTTGAGAGCGGTGCGGATGACTACGTTAGTAAGCCTTTTAGTCTCAGAGAGCTAATGGCCAGGATAAAAGCAGTTACTCGCAGAAACCTTAAAACAGAAAATCACCTCATAAGGTGTCCTGGATTGAGCTTGAATCTAATCACCCGTGAAGTTGTGGTTATGGATAAGCCTGTTTGGCTAACCATTAAAGAATTTGAATTACTTTCTATACTGGCAAGGTATCCTGGGAAGATTTTCAGTCGGGAACAACTACTGATACAAGTTTGGAATTATGACTATAGAGGTGAGGCAAGAACGGTTGACACTCATATCAATCGTTTGCGCGAGAAACTCAGGGTAAATGGTGCACCTTCTTATATAAGTACAATGTGGGGGATTGGCTATAAATTTGAACTAAGTCCAGGTGAATCCGAGGTATAAATCCGAGGGTATCATTATATTCACAAGAAATTCATTACTTTTTCATTATTATTAAACATAAATGTAATAATATTAGGTTAAGAAAAATTTTCTAGTTGAAAGAAGAGAGGAGAATTTGTCATGATGTTTGGATGGCTGTTTATTATCTTGCTGATTGCGTTCTTTTTCTTTCCCGGTAATCAAGTATCAACGAGCACAGGTGGCAGGTCTACGGATGCTATAGGTATTTTGAGAGATCGCTATGCACGTGGAGAAATCGATTCTGCTGAATATCATCGCAGAAAATCAGAATTAGAACGCTAAAGCAAATTGACTTAACTTAAATTTTTAAATGCAAACGGCTGAATCTAAGTGACTACAACTGAAATTGAGTGTTTTACTTAGAACGGGGGATAATTCCTTTGGGGTGAATCATGAATTAACATGTAGGGCTTACACCTTAGCGCCCGAACCCGTCAACTAACCTCGTAAGCCTTCGAAAGGTGGACAAACGTCAGTGTTTTTATACCGAACTATCAGATTTGGAGTAGTTACTGCTGTTACTCTGGTGTTAGGCTCAGGCCTAATTTATTCTGCAGACGGATTTCCTTACTCTAATAGAAATTCAACAAATTTGGAACAGACTGTAGACAATTATAAACAGATTAAAGTTAGTACCCCTAGTGAGAGTCTCAAAGAGATATCCCAAAAAATTAACTCGATTGACAAGGAGAAAGTCCAGGCTGCAAAAGCTGAAACTCTTGAACAAAAGGGATCTTCACCAGTAAAAGAGCCAAGTTCTGAGAAAGACTCAAACTCAAAGAAGGCCCAAATTGCAGCAATTGAACTTAAACCTAGGCCTACAGATACTAAAAAAACACCTAGCTCACAAGTTTCAAGAGGGGAATCCAAAACTGAAACCCTTATTAAAAATGCTCTCAGTCTTCAAGGTGTACCGTATTTATGGGGTGGAACAACCAGAAAAGGTTTCGATTGCTCTGGTTTTGTAAGATATGTGTTCTCTGCCTCGGGAATCAGCCTGCCACGTACTTCATTTGAGCAATACCAGGTCGGAGTTCCAGTAAGTCGTAGTGAGCTTCAACCAGGTGATTTGGTGTTCTTTCAAACTTACAAGAAGGGGCCATCAGATGTACGAATATATATCGGCGGCGGTAAAACAATTGGTGCTTCCAGCGACGGAGTGGCAATTCATAGTCTCTCAGAAAGTTATTGGACAAGAAATTATTATGGAGCTCGACGGATTATAAACTAAATGAACGTAACAATTTAGTGACTTTGCCGGGATAAAAATAAGGAGCAGTTTTACTGCGCCTTATTTTTTAGGCCCTTTCGTAATAGGTTAGGCTATTGCAGCCCTCCAACAACTGATTTACTGTCATCTTTTTCGGGCATTTATTTTAAACACAATTGTTGAGACCACTTAAAACTCCCGCTACGAAGCGCGCCACCCAAATAGTCCCTAGACCAATGCTTAAAGCAGCAGGAACAAAGGAGACTAGCTTGCCTAGTTTCTCGCCTTGGGGGCGGTTATATAGACGGCTGAAACACTTTCCAGCAACCAATGCATAAAAACTCATACTAGAAATTACACCCAAACCGTAGATTGAAATAAACATCCCTACTGAATAGATATTGGGGGCAGCAGCTACTGGGCCAAACAGCATAACACCGGCAGTACCGACTAATCCGGTCATAAAACCTGTAAACAGAGGACCCCAGCGAAATACTTTTTTGTCCATACTAGTCATTTCGGGCATAGAAGCGTGTGGCTGTTTTTGACGCATAGGCCGAACAATTCGACGGTAAATACCCCAGATTCCCAATAACATTAGTAAAATCCCGGAAAAGAGGGTAAAAGCTTGCTCAAAAATTTAAATTCATCAATTGTCTACTTTACAGATCAAATTTATCTATGTAATTCTCGACAATTACCTGTGTTATACATATTTTTCAATTTTATAATGGGGATAAATTCTTTTTAATTAAAGGTAAAGCGCAACATAGATTGATCAAAGTCAAACCTTAGAAAATCATATCTTCACAAGAAATTCATTACTCTTTCATAGTTGCTTAATATTGATATCATAACATAAGCTTAAGAATTATTTGTTATTAGCAATCAATGGAATTAAACGATAGGGGGATTTTATATGAAATCTAAGTTTTTGGTAGTATTACTGATCTTTGTCGGGATAGCCGGTGTTGTCTGGGGTTTATCCGAAGTTAAGGGTACAACTGGAGATGCAAAGATCGCTGCGGCAGCAGGCTCTTCAGGTACTTCAGGTTCTTTGAGGCAAGGGGTTAAGTCAAAACCAATTCTTAATGAACAAGGTGGTATAGAAGTTAGTGTTGTTTGGGAGAAACTTCCCCCTGAAGCAAAAGCTCAGAAGTTTGAAATAGGATTAAGCAATCACGTTTTAGATCTCGACAGCTACGATTTTGTAAGGAATGTCAAGCTGCAATTAGATGGCAAGAGCATTCCGATTCAGGTAGAGTCTCCAAATAAGGGTGGGGCTGGACACCATGTATCATCGGCAATTCTGATCAAGAGTGCTGAATTGGAGAAAGTCCAACCTGGTACAAAGCTCGATCTAATAATTGAGAAGGTCGGAGATACTCCGAGCCGTATCTTCTCCTTTGTTTATTAAGGAGGAGAGTTAATGAGTACTTCGTTATTAATAATTGCCTTCGCGGCAGGTATCCTTTCATTTTTGTCACCATGTATCGTACCAATGCTGGGAGTTTATTTTTCCCTAATAACGGGTATGACTGCATCTGAATTGAGAGAAAATGCGTTAGATCCCCATTTGCGTGTTAGAGTGATTAAGAACACCTTAGCATTTGTTGCGGGATTTGGGCTGGTGTTTACAGCGGCAGGCGCTTTAGCTGCGCAAATGGGTGCCATCTTGAGTAAATGGCAGGGATTTTTGAATGCATTAGGCGGTACAGTAGTTTTGATCCTTGCCTTAAAACTTTTAGGAGTATTTGATCTTCCGTTTTTAAGCAGACTTCACTGGGAGCCGGCTTTTTTTGAGAAGTTAAGGACTAAAGCGACTCGGAGTGCCTGGTCATCATTTGTAGTAGGACTGTTGTTTGCAATAGCTTGTTCGCATTGTATTGCACCTACCCTTTTATCCATCTTGACTATGGCCGGTGCTACTAAAGATGCCTTTAGTGGTATGATAGTGATGGCAATATTCTCATTAGGGTTGGCAATCCCATATGTATTGGCAGGGCTTTCCTTTAACCGTGTTATTAGTTCTTTGAAAAAGTTTAGAAGCAGGCAGTATGTGGCTGAGCGCATTGCAGGAGTTTTGATGCTGTA
>JAJZSC010000080.1 GCA_021849995.1 Bacillota bacterium
ATAGTCATGAGGCTATGATAACTGAAGATGATGCTAGAAAGACCCTAGAGTTCGATACCTATTATGTCATTCAACCTGAGTTTCCGTGGTGGGGTGCTGAGGATGCCCAAGGAGGTACAAGTTTGCCTGATGGATTTAGGTATAGTAGTGAAACTAATAGCTGGTGGCTTACTATAGAAGAACTTCAGGAACTAGTGGGTGAGTAAAATGGACTTTTTACCGTATGGGAAACAATTTATTGATGAAGATGATATTAAGGCCGTTGAGGAAGTCCTTCGTTCGAACTGGCTAACTACAGGTCCAAAAGTTAAAGAATTTGAAGAAAAGTTAGCTGAAAAAGTGGGTGCTAAATATGTAGTAGCAGTAAATTCAGGTACAGCAGCTCTTCACGCTGCCTATTATGCTGCTGGTCTAGGGGAGGGTGATGAATTTATAACCTCTCCTATTACCTTTGCTGCTACTGCAAATGCAGGCTTATACTTAAAATCGAGACCTGTATTTGTGGACATTGAATCTGAAACAGGTAACATTGATGTTAACAAGATAGAGGACGCTATTACATCAAAAACTAAGGTAATTTCACCTGTTGATTTCTCAGGACAGCCTGCAGACCTAACTAGAATTATGCAAGTTGCAAGAGATAATAATTTAGTAACAATTGAAGATGCAGCCCATGCGTTAGGGGCGATTTATCAAGGGAAACCTGTTGGTTCTATTGCTGATATGACGATCTTCAGCTTTCATCCAGTTAAGCATATTACTACTGGTGAAGGTGGGGCCATCGCAACTGATAATGAAGAATACTATAAGAAGCTTTTAGCATTTCGATCTCATGGTATAACTAAAAATCCTGACGAATTAATGGAATATCATGGGCCATGGTATCATGAAATGCAGACATTGGGATATAATTACCGCATTTCTGATATCTCGTGTGCTTTAGGGTTAAGTCAATTGTCCAAGTTAGATAATTTTTTAGCTAGGCGGGCCTGGATTTCTAGGCAATACAATGCTAAGCTTGAAAGCCTTAGAGAGCATCTGGTACTACCTTCAGTCAAGGATCAGAGAGTGTCTGCATGGCATCTGTTTGTTATTCAAGTTAAGGGTGGGACTGAGGAGAGAAGAAGACTCTTTGAATATCTTCATTCTAGGAATATAGGAGTTCAAGTTCATTATTTACCAGTATACCTACATCCATATTATCAAAGTTTGGGTTATTCGAAGGGGTTATGCCCGGAGGCTGAGGATTTTTATTCCAAGGTAATTAGTTTGCCTATTTTTCCTGAGATGAAGGAAGAGGATATAGATAAGGTTTGTAGGACCTTATATGAATACTTTGGGGTGATTTATAATGACAGATAAAGTAGTAGCAATTATCCAAGCACGAATGGGCTCCTCGCGTCTACCGGGTAAGGTCTTGATGAATATATGTGGTAAATCCGTTTTGCATCATATTATTGATAGGGTTAAACAAGCTAACTTAGTAGATGATATAATAATTGCAACAACGGTACTAGAGCAGGATCAGTTAATTGTTGATGAGGCAGATAGGTGTGGCGTGAAGGTTTTTAGAGGTAGTGAAGAAAATGTTTTAAGTCGTTATTATCACGCTGCCAAAGAAACTGGAGCTACCACTGTCATTAGAATTACATCAGATTGTCCATTGATTGATCCGGTTATTATTGATAAAATGATTGGTCTTTACATTTCCAATGGTTATAACTTGATGAGTAATGCGGGACCTGATTCAAGTTTAAGAACCTTTCCTAGAGGTTTAGATGCCGAAGTTTTTAGTTTTCTCATGTTAGAAGAGGCATATATGAAGGCTAACAAGTCTTATCAGCTAGAACATGTGACACCATATTTATACGAAAATATCGATAAGATTGGGTACTTTATTGGAGAAGAGGATTATTCACTTTATCGTTGGACACTAGACACGGAAGAAGATTATCATCTAATAAAACAGATCTATGAGAATCTCTATCATGGTTGCCATGATTTTTTTCTAGATAAAATAATTACATTGATGAAACAAAAGCCAGAGTTACATTATATAAATGCCCATGTGGAGCAAAAGAAATTGCCTACTTAGAATACTGAGAGGGGCTCTTTTAAAATGTATGTTGTGATCAGAGTAGATGCATCTTTGGAGATAGGAACTGGGCATGTCATGAGGTGTCTTACTTTAGCTGACGAATTAAAAATGTCTGGTGCTGAAGTAATATTTCTTAGTAGGTTGTTGCCCGGAAATCTGAATGATTATATTAGGGGTAGGGGTTATACTGTCTATGCTCTTATGCCACCATCTGAGAGTTTGGGATCTAGGATAGATAAGGATCACACAAAGTGGTTAGGTGTCCCTTGGGAGAGGGATGCTAAGGAAGTGATCAATTTATTAAGGCAAATGGCAAAAAAAGCTGATTGGCTAATTATTGACAGCTATTCTATTGACTCTAGGTGGGAGAGAAGGATAAGATCAGCAGTCAAAAGAATCTTAGTAATAGACGATTTAGCTGATAGAGCCCACGAGTGTGATGCCTTATTAGATCAAAACTTTGTTTTTGATATGTTGAAAAGGTACGAATCCCTTGTTCCCGCAGAATGCAAATTGCTACTGGGCCCAAAATATGCTCTTCTAAGACCCGAATTTACTCATTACAGAAACTATTCTCGTTCTTATTTAGGTTCGGTGAAAAGGCTATTAGTCTTTTATGGTGGGGTTGATCTAACCAATGAGACATCCAAAGCTATAGAGGCCATCAGCTTATTAGACAATAAAAATATTCAGGTAGATGTAGTTGTAGGTCAGGGTAATCCTCATAAAGAAAAGATCTCCAAAATTTGTCAAGAACGAGATAACTTCAATTATTATTGCCAAGTGAAGAATATGGCCGATTTAATGGTTAAAGCCGATATGGCATTGGGAGCTGGTGGCTCAACCATGTGGGAGAGATGTTTTGTGGGTCTGCCTTGTGTAACTACAATAGTTGCGGCTAATCAGGACATCATTACTAGAGCGGTTGCAGACTTTGGTGCCGTATATAATTTGGGTTGGTATGAGGATGTTTCTGTCAAGAAAATAGAAGAGACTCTTAAGGTTTTGCTCTCAGACAAGGATAAACTAACAAAGCTCCAGGACAGATCTAAGGAACTTATGTGTAATAAAAAGAATGTATCGGATTTACTAACTACAATTAATTTATGGAGGAATCATGAAAATTCGTAGAGCTGTAACAGACGATATGATTGATTTTTTTGAACTTCGAAATGCTGAAGAAGTTCGGAAACTAGCCTTTAATACAGACATAATAGATCTGAAAACACATAAAACATGGTTTACCAACCAGTTAAATGATCCAAAATCCATAATGTTGGTGGGTGAGGATAGGAATACAATGGTTGGCCAAGTAAGATTCACTTGTTTAGAAGGGAACTCAGCAGAAATTCATACAGCAATTTTTCCGGAATTTTTTGGACAAGGTTCCGGACAAAAAATTATACGGATGGGTTGCCAATATTTATTTGCTAATACCACTGTGGAAGAAGTTATTGCTCATATATTGATGACGAATACAAGGTCTAAGCATGCATTCTTAAAGGCGGGTTTCGGGAATGAAACGATTGTAGCCTTCAAGGGTACCGAATGTTACAGAATGGTATTGAGAAGGAAGGATGATGGGGATGAACCAGATAAAAATTGCTAATATTGCCGTTGGACCTAATCAGAAACCTTTTATTATTGCAGAAATGTCTGGGAACCATAACAAATCTTTAGAAAGAGCTTTGGAAATTGTGGAGGCGGCAGCAAAGGCAGGCGCACACGCTTTAAAGATACAGACTTATACCCCGGACACTATGACACTTAATATTAAGACAGGGGACTTTTTGATACAGGACGAAAAAAGCATATGGAATGGCAGAAATCTATATGAGCTCTATGAACAAGCCTACACACCATGGGAATGGCACAAACCAATCTTCGAGAGATGTAAGGACTTAGGTATAATAGGTTTCAGTACTCCTTTTGACAGCACTTCAGTGGATTTTCTGGAGTCACTAGATGTCCCGTGCTATAAAATAGCGTCCTTTGAAAACATAGACATACCTTTAATCCGTCAGGTTGCTAATACAGGCAAACCAATTATAATGTCAACAGGTATGGCAAATCTGGCTGAGCTAGATGAAATGGTTAGAACAGCTAAAGAAAACGGTTGTAAGGATATCATACTTCTAAAATGTACAAGCACCTATCCAGCAAGTCCAGACAATACTAATATTGTTACTATACCTCACATGAAAGACTTATTCGGATGTCAGATAGGGCTGTCTGACCACACCATGGGAATCGGTGTTGCTGTAGCCAGTGTAGCTTTGGGTGCTACTGTAATTGAGAAACACTTCACCTTAAATCGGGAAGAAGGGGGGGTGGATGCATCTTTCTCATTAGAACCTTTAGAACTAAAAGAGTTGGTTACAGAGACTGAAAGAGCTTGGCAGGCACTTGGACGAGTGAGCTATGGCCCCACCGAAAAGGAAAGAGCATCTATTCAATTTAGAAGATCAATCTATGTAGTTAAGGATGTATTAGAGGGCGAGGTTTTTACTGAAGAGAACACTAGGTCAATCCGCCCTGGGCTGGGCTTACCTCCAAAATATTTTGATGTTGTTATAGGTAAGAAAGCTACTAGGGATATAGCAAAGGGAACACCACTCAATTGGGACATGATAGGATAGAGTAGGCAGGAGGGTATAGTATGAGTACAGGAAAACAAAGGGTGTTACAACCTCAATATATGAAGGATTTTATTTGTATTGGTGGAAAATGCGAGGATAGTTGCTGTATAGGTTGGCAGGTTACGATAGATCAAAAAACCTATAAAAAATATAAAAAGTGTAAAGATCAAGAACTAGCTAGGGCTATGAATAAATATGTGGGACGCAACCGATCTAATGTTAATGAGTATAACTATGCTCGTATAAGATTAGATGACGATGGAAGTTGTCCGTTTTTAGACGAAGAAAAATTGTGTTGTATACAAAAAAGGATAGGTGAAGACTATCTTTCTATTACCTGTTCTACTTATCCGAGAACGTTTAATCTAGTCAATGGTACTCTTGAGAGGTCCGCGACTTTGTCATGTCCAGAGATAGCCAGGAAAGTATTACTCGTCAAAGATCCGATGGAATTTGATTTAATAGAGGAGACTATCGGTGACAAGCTGATGTTACAAAAAAGCATAGATGAAGAATATGGTACCAAAATACAAAAACACTTCTGGGAATTGCGTAGCTTTGTTATAGAGCTCCTTCAAAATAGAGACTTTGGATTGTGGGAGAGGTTGATCGTTCTAGGGATATTTGTTAATAAAGTAGATAAATTAAATGACGAAAACAGTTTAGCTGACCTCTCTAATCTTATTAATTCCTTTAAACAGATGCTCGGAGATGGTACGTTTAATGATTATTTAGCTAATTTACCTACTCAGTCTACTATTCAGATGCAATTAATAAAAGAACTCCTCGATGAGAGAGTTTGGCAAGGTATAAATACTAAGCGATATTTGGAGTGTATTGAAGAAGTTATTAAGGGAATAAATTATGATGACCAATTGACTATAGAAGAAATAGGTGAGCACTATAAAAATATCTATGAACAGTACTATGTTCCATTTATGCTTGAAAGAGAATATTTGTTAGAAAACTATCTAGTGAACTATATCTTTAAAAGCTTATTTCCTTCATCACCGGCAAATATATGTGAAGAATATCTTATTATGGTAGTTCATTATTCCATGATTAAAATGCAGCTTATTGGATTAGCTGGTTATCATAAGGAGAGTTTTGATGAAGAGCATATTATTAAATTGATTCAATCCTTTTCAAAGGCTGTAGAGCATAATACAAGCTTTATTTCTTATATGATTGATTTATTGAGAGAAAATAATTTTGATAGTTTAGCTCATATGGCAATTCTTATTAAGAATTAGCTAATTAACAAAATAAGACTAAAGTTCTAGAGCTCATTTACCGATAATTAAGTTAATAAGTTCTTTAGAGGTGATGGAAGGTGGAAATAAATAACAAAAACATATATTTTCGGGTTCGAACAGGACAACAAAATGAGGTAGAGCCTATCTTTAAACCTAAGCACAGACCTGAGCAAGACAAAGTAGAAGAGCCAACGTACCCAATGGTAAAGGAGCAGGATGTTATTAGTGCTATTAAGAAAGCTAATAAAGCACTAGTACAAAGATCTACTCAGCTGGAATTTTCTATTCATGAAAAGACGAAAGAGATAATGGTTAAAGTTTTGGATAGTGAAACACAGGAAGTAATAAGAGAAATTCCACCTGAAAAAGTATTGGATATGGTAGCTAAGCTATGGGAATTAGCAGGGATTTTGGTCGATGAACGCCGTTAGGAGGGATGTTAAATGAGTAGTATAAGGATAAGTGGGCTAGCAAGTGGCCTGGATACGGAAATGATAATTACTAAGCTTATGCAAGCTCATCGTGCTCCTGTAAATAAGTTATATCAACAAAAACAACTGGTGAATTGGAAGCAGACTGATTTAAGGGATATTAATGCAAGTATTGCTAAACTTAGAGATAAAGCGTTTTCATTACGACTTCAAGGTAGTTTTAAGGTGTTTAATGCTACTTCATCTAATCCAAGTATTCTTACAGCTAACCCGACGGGTGATGCAGTAGAGGGTTCCTACTCTATGATTGTTAAACAGTTAGCAACATCGACTGCAATTACTAGTACTACAGAGGTAAGCCCTCCATTAAAGAGTTTTGCAGATATTGATCTAGCGACCTTGAACCTTTCAGGTAAGAGTTTTAAAATGACGGTAGGGAATACCACAAAAGAAATTTCTTGGGATGCCACCGAAGGAACATACGCTGATATGAATTCTCTAGCACTAGCTATTCAAAGTAAGATTGATAATGCTTTCGGTGCTAATCAGGTGACTGCTAGTCTAGATGGAAATAGGCTGGTTTTCACTTCTGCCCACCCGGATTTCAAGCAAAACATAATGGTTAGTGATGGCACTACGACTGCACTTACTGATTTGAAGTTTAACAGTGGTTCACGGTCTTTAATTGATCTTAATAGCTCTTTGGAAAAATTCTTAACTGTTAACGGTCAGCAGACATGGGATGTCGATGATAAAGTTAAGTTTTCAATTAATGGGGTTAATTTTGAGTTTAACAAAACAGCAACTGTTCAAGATGTTATTAACAAAGTAAACAGTAATACTCAGGCCAATGTGAAGTTAGAATATGATTCAGCTAAAGATAAGTTTATCATCTCACGTAAGGATTCTGGATCAGGGAAAAATATAAGTATCACTGATGGTACTGGTAGTAACTTTTTTTCAGTTGTTGGTCTAGATCAAGTGAATGCGGTTAGTGGTATAAATAGTATTTTTGATTACACAAAAAATGGTGTAACTTATACTAACTTGGAAAATAGTAGCAATAGCTTTTCGTTAGAAGGTGTGAACTACTCTTTTTATAAAGCAGATGTAAATCAAAGTGTTACCTTCAATGTTACTAAGAATGTCGATAAAGTTTATGACAATATTAAGCAATTTATAGACCAGTATAATGAAACCCTTGACCTGATTAATAAAAAGTCTTCAGAGAAAAGGTATCGAAACTACTTACCACTTCTAGATGAACAAAAGAAGGAAATGAAAGATAAAGATGTCGAAATGTGGGAAGAAAAGGCTAAAAGTGGCTTGCTAAATGGAGATCCACAGCTTAGACAAATTCTTAGTAGTATGAGATTGATGTTTACCAATCCAATCCAAAACGTAAACTCTGACTACGACCATCTTAATGAAATTGGACTTAAGCAGGGCCCCTATTCTGATAAAGGGAAAATTCATATTGATGAGGCTAAGCTAAAAGCCACTATTGAATCAAATCTCGATGATGTTATGAATTTCTTTAATAAGATACCAGGACCAATCCAAAGCCAAAGCTTAACAGGAACAGTCAGCTTGACGGGTAAAGATTTCAATGTTAACTGGAATGGTGTTCAATATAACATAGCTCTTAATGGTGACTATGACGTTACCACGGCTGAGGGTCGTACTGCTTTGGTGATAGAGATGACTTCAAAACTTGATGGTGCTATTGGTACGGGGAACCTAAAGGTTAGTTTTAATGCTCAAAATCAGCTTGAATTTAGTACTGATAAGAATGCAACTTTTGAGTTGATTTCAGGAACGAATGATGCATTAGCCACCTTGGGTATCGTGAGTGGTTCAAAGTATGATGCTAACGGATTAGGGTTGGCTCAAAGGATCTACAGGTTTAATAATGATACTATTCAAAGCTTAAATAAAAGGGCTGGATTTGGAACCCTTTTCGATCAAAGCACCTTAGGGTTAGAAATTGAGTCTTTTGATAAAAGAATTGACAGGATGAACAATCGACTATCTCAACTGGAAGCGAGTTATTATCGTAAGTTTACGGCTTTGGAAAAAGCGATGGCTCAAATGAATCAGCAAAGTGGCTGGTTGGCTCAGCAACTTGGTGGAGGAATGTAGATTATTTAGGGGGAATAATTTAATGGCTATGTTGAATCCATATCAGCAGTATCAAAATAATCAGGTAAATACAGCTACACCAGGAGAGCTTACTCTACTACTGTATAATGGAGCGGTTAAGTTCTGTAAACAGGCTATTCAGGCAAATGAAGAAGAAGACATTCAAAAAACCAACCTTTTCATTCAAAAAGTACAGGCAATAATTACTGAATTGACAGTTACGCTTGATACTTCGTTTGAAGTGGGTCAGAATTTAGCGCAAGTGTATGATTATATAAACTATCGTCTTCTAGAGGCGAATATTAATAAGAGTACTGAGATGTTAATAGAAGCATGTGGTATGTTGGAAGAGTTAAGAGACACTTGGGCCGAAGCTATTAAACTAGCTAAGCAACAATAAGAAAACCAACAGTAAGAAAAGCCTCCTTATAGGGAGGCTTTTTTAGGAGGTATATATTTTGACTTTAGAAAAGGTAAAACAACTACTTGTTTCCTATGAGGATTACTTAGAGACAAAACAATTACTTCTACAACGTTTATCAGATATTACTTCAGAAATGGAACTTATGTTAATCAATAACGAGGAAGAATCGATAGACGAAGCTCTAAACTCAAGGCAGGTCATTATGGATAAGATAGATGAGTTAGAGCAGCAACGTTGTGAATTAATAAGTCTTTTCCAAGGAGCCTCAGGGAAGTCGATATTATCAAAATGTGAGTCCCTAGATATTTTAAAGTTGGAAACTTCGAATGTTAACCTATTAAAGGACATATTTAGTAAAAATATATTGATAGATAAGAAGATTCAGGAAAGAGATCG
>JAJZSC010000081.1 GCA_021849995.1 Bacillota bacterium
CTTGACAGTGAGGCTAGGATGAATACCCCAGGTACTATAAATGGAAACTGGAAGTGGAGAATAGACAAGGACAAATTAACAGATGACGTTAAGGAATGGCTACGGAGCTTAGCTATGAAATATAGGGGATAGTTTAAACAAACTAAAAAGGAGTTGGATATTTTGACAGAATCTTCTTGGGAAAGATACAAAAAATATCTTTACTATGACAAAGAGCTTCAGTTAATGCTCGATATTAGTCGAATGATCTAATCGCATCTTTCAGATAAAGCCCCTCTGTACTCGCATACTTTCGGTTCTTAACCAGATGCAGCTTGGAGCCTCTTCTTTCAAATAAAGCAAAGAAAGTAATAGGATAAATTAATTTCTATACAGTTAAAATAAGCAGGTTTCTTATCTATGAGTCAAGAATAATTAAGTAGCGGGTTACTTCCGGGGAGGGATTTATCTGCGTTCACTTAAACATCAAATCTTAATGCTTATGATTGGTTCATTATTAATTCTGGCCGTTAGTTTTATTTTAGTATTTGGCTGGCATTTGCGGGATAGAGCGGTGGCTGCATCGATTATCAAAGCTAAAACAGATTTAGAAAAATGTAATGAGATCACTAATCGAATCTATCAAGGTGATTGGGCAATTAAAGATGGTATCCTATATAAAGGAGATAGGCAGATTTCAGGTCAGACTGAATTGGTAGACTGTCTAGCTAACATTACAGGTGGAACTGTAACTATTTTTCTTGGTGATACTAGAGTAGCTACTACGGTTAGAATGGAAAATGGTGAACGAGCGATTGGAACAAAGGTATCTGATATTGTTGGTCAAACCGTTCTGAAAAATGGTCAAATGTATCTGGGAGAGGCCAATGTAGTAGGAAATATTTATCAAACCGCTTATGAACCTATTCGCGATATCCACGGAAAAATTATTGGCATGTTTTATGTTGGGGTTTCGAAGAGTTTTGGTTCAGAAATGATAGCTAACTCATTGATCACTATGACTATTTTTGGAATCGGCTTAATAGTTATAGTAAGTTTATTCACATGGTTTTTTATTCAGAAAGTGATAATCCATCCATTGTATGACATAACATTGGGAACACATGATGTAGCTTCTGGTCACGTTACAGAAAAGGTAAACGTACCTGGTTCTAAAGAAATTGGAGAATTAGCACTTGCTTTTAACCAAATGGTAGAGCGATTAGAGAGTGTAGCCGAGGAAATCAACAGGGTCACTGGCACAACAGGAATCGAACCTTTAGAACAGAATAGAGGAAAAGTATCAGCAGGTTGTACAAATTCTCTTAATGATGAGTGTTTGACAACCTATAAATTCGAGAGAATGCTGCCTGAAGGAAATGAGGAGAGCGGGAAAGCACCAGTGTGTAGTTCAGATGTTTGTCGAGAAGGAAAAAATGTGTTGGATGAATCTGATCCGATTCAATTATCTGTATTAAAATTCATTCAGTCAGACGGACTACCAAAAGGGCTTAACGAGGTTACTCTTAAGCGAATTATTGAATTTTTACAAACAGCTAATGAATTAGTCTCGGTTGAATATGTTGCCGATAGAGTAAAACTCACTCGGGTGACTGTTCGGCGTTATCTAGAATTTCTGGAGGACTGTGGACTTTTAGTATCCGAGTTGAAATATGGAACAGTAGGAAGGCCTCTAAAGTTATTTTTACTAAAAATAAAAGAGTAGACGACTGCTAAAAGGGATAACTATGTTCTAAAGAGGTGAACTACCCCCCACTTAACTCTGCTGAGTTTGAAATGGGGGTTTCTGATTCATTGGGGTGAGGGAATTCTCTTTGAGTCTAGTTAAATAATTTTAATACAACTTAATATTGTAAAAAAAGTAAATAGCTCTAGAGGCTATTTACTTTTTTAAAGTTCAAAATGTTATTTATTTTCATTATGTTCATAAACGTGACAATGAAGTGGCTGAGCGGAAATAATAGAATTGAACCCATACTTCTAGTAAACCTATGTGAAAGTATTTACAAGAATTTTCAGAAAATTATGGGGAAGAAATAGTAGAAGGGAGTTAAAAACGTGGATGTATCACGTCGCGGCTTTCTAAAGCTTTCAGGGATTTCTATTGCAGCTTTAGCCACTGGCCTCGGATTTGATCCGAAGGTTGCTGAAGCAAAAGGGTACTCTCTGAGAATTGAAGGGAGTAAGAAGATTCCGAGTATCTGCCATTTCTGTTCCGGTGGTTGCGGTATGCTCCTTCATGTAAAAGATGGTAAACTTATTCACCTTGAGGGAGATCCAGACAACCCGGTAAATGAGGGGACACTTTGCCCCAAGGCAGCAAGTTTAAGCAGTGTTGCTTATGCTCCGCATCGGCCAACCAAGCCCAAATACCGCACACCCGGCGCAAAAGATTGGGTCGATATTTCTTGGGATGAAGCACTTGACCGTATAGCTAAGAAAATGAAAGAAGTGCGTGACACGACTTGGAAAGCAACCGAACAAGTTACAGATTCCAAGACAGGTCAAACTCAGAATTTGACAGTCAACCGTACAGAAGGGATGGTCTTCCTTGGCAGTGCGGAAATTGACAATGAAGAATGTTACATCTTGAAAAAATTGAGTCAGGTTGTCGGTTCACCCTATCATGAACACCAGGCCCGTATATGACACGCGCCTACGGTGACAAGTTTGTCACCTTCATTCGGCCGTGGTGCGATGACGAATTCCTGGCCTGATTTACAAAACGCCCAAGCATTTTTAATTGCAGGGAGCAACTGCGCAGAGGCTCATCCTATTGCCATGCGCTGGATAATGAAGGCAAAAGAAAAAGGTGCCAAAATCATTGTTGTTGATCCTCGCTTTACACGTACAGCTTCAAAAGCCGATCTATTTGCCCAGATTCGCCCTGGAACAGATATAGCATATCTTGGTGCCATCATAAATTACATTATTGAAAAGAAACTCTATGATAAAGACTATGTGTTTAACTATACTAATGCCTTGTTTAAGATAAGCAAAGATTATAAATTTGAGGCCGGCCTGTTCTCAGGTTATGATTCGAAGACGAAGAAATACAGTACAGACAGCTTGAGTTATCAGCTCGGGCCTGATAACAAGCCGATCAAAACGGAGAGCTTGGAAGACCCAGATTCAGTTTTTAGCAAATTGAAAGAGCATTATTCTCGCTATACTTTTGAAACCGCTGAAAAAATATCAGGGATTCCTGCAGCCAAAATTAAAGAGATTGCCGATGTATTTTGCAGTGCGAAGCCTGCCAGCATTCTTTATGCATTAGGGATGACCCAGCACACAACTGGAGTTCAAGGAATTCGTTGTTATGCTATCATTCAATTGCTCCTAGGTAATATCGGGAAAGCTGGCGGCGGCATAAATGCCTTACGTGGGGAACCGAACGTTCAGGGTTCAACAGATATGGCCAACCTTGTTAGCAACCTTCCCGGATATCTCCCTGTCCCGGTCAACACAGATAAAGATTTACGGTCTTATGTGGTACGTAATGGCTCGGTTCAAGAAAAGCCCATAGTAGCTCAACTAAAGGCTTGGTTTGGTGAGCATGCTACTAAAGAAAATGATTATTGCTTTAATTACTTGCCCAAGACTAATCCGGCTGTTAATGCAACAATGGTAAGAGTGTTTGAACTGATGTACCAAGGACAGTTTAAGCTCTGTATCAATTTTGGTTCCAACTCCTTGGTATCCATTCCTAATCGGCAAATGGTACGAATGGGTTTAGCCAAGCTTGATATGCTCGTAGTTTCAGATGTATTTGAAGTTGAGACGGCCCAGTTCTGGCGCGAGCCAGGAGTAAAACCAGAAGAAATTAAGACTGAAGTCATCTTCTTGCCGGCAGCTTTTGTTTATGAGAAAGATGGCAGCATGACAAATTCCGGCCGCTGGATTCAGTGGAAAGATGCGGCGGTTAAACCTTATGCAGAAACTAAACCCGATTTGGACATGTTGGACGCGATTTTCAAGAGGGTTCGGAAACTCTATGCTGGCAGTACGGATCCCAAAGATGCCCCTATTCTCAATGCCCGCTGGGATTATGGCGAGCATCCAAGCCCACTTAAAGTTCTTCAGGAACTGAATGGATATGATGAGACTACCGGCAAACTCCTGCCGACCCTTGCTGATTATCTCAAGGCGCCTGTTGGTACGGTATCCACAGGATGCTGGATATATGCCGGGTGCACTGGAGCCAATGGAAATCTGACGGCACGCCGGAATAATGCTGATCCCTCAGGACTAGGGCTTTATAAGGAGTGGAGCTTTGCTTGGCCTGCCAATATTCGGATTCTCTATAACCGCGCCTCTTGTGATATCAACGGTCAACCTGTTGATCCTAACCGCAAGTTAATCTGGTGGGACCCTGTGAAACAGATTTGGGATGGAAATGATGGCGCAGATGTTCCAGATAAGACCAAAGGACCAGATACTCAGGATGGAAGGATAGCCTTCAGAATGAATCCGGAAGGACTAGGCCGTCTCTTTGCCGCAAAATATACGAGCGGGCTGCCAACTACTCCTCCTGCCGATGGTTTACCGCCGATTGGGATCCGTCCAGCCGGACTGCTGGTAGATGGACCAATGCCCGAATTCTATGAGCCTATTGAAAGCCCAACCAGTAATTTATTGCACCCTCAGGTTTCCCAGAGCCCGGTTGCAACTGTTCTCTCAGCTATACCCGAAATTCAAAAACATGGCAAAGCAGAAAACTTCCCATATGTGCTAACCACTTATGCCGTAGTAGAGCATTTCTGTGCCGGAGGAATTACCCGGAATATTCCTTGGCTTAATGAACTGATGCCTGAGCCTTTCGCGGAGATTAGCAAAAATCTTGCTAATAAGATTGGAGTCAAAGACGGGGATAAAGTGGAAGTGTTCTCCGCTCGCGGTAAGGTAGTAGTACGCTCTCTAGTCACGGATCGTATTCAAACCTTGAAAATTAATGGCAAGGATACGGAAACGATTGGTATGCCTTGGAGTTGGGGATTTGCAGGTTTGAGTTCAGGAGCAAGCACGAATGATTTGACGATTGCAGCCCTAGATCCCGGAGCTGGCACTCCGGAGTATAAGTGCTGCCTAGTCAACATAAGGAGGGCGTAGAGATGACGACAAGGAAAATGGTTCTTATTGATACGTCCAAATGCACGGGCTGCAAGGCTTGTTCAGTTGCTTGCAAGGAATGGAACCAACTCCCGGCAGAGAAGACCCAGCTTGTTATGAGTTATCAGAGTCAGAAAGACTTTACACCCAAAACCTGGACCTATGTTACTTTCACGGAAAAATATGAAAATAATAAAATGAATTGGTTAATGCGGAAAGCCCAGTGTTTTCACTGCGCCGACCCTGCTTGTGTAAAAGCATGTTCCTCAAATGCTATTTCGAAAACGGAGTCAGGATATTCGGTTATTGACCAAAACAAGTGTATTGGGTGCGGTTATTGTGAGGCTAACTGCCCGTTTGGCGTACCCAAAGTTGATCAAGTAAAAAAGAAATCTTTTAAATGTGAGGGTTGTATTGACCGGGTTGAGAATAACTTAAAACCTGCTTGTGTAAAAACCTGCCAGCCCGGTGCTTTGGAATTTGGGGAACGGGAGGCTCTACTGACGAAAGCCAAAAAACGACTTGCTGAAGTACAAAAAACACACCCCAAAGCAATGCTTTACGGACTAAATGAAATGGGCGGTACAACCTACATCTATCTCCTGTTGGACCGACCTGAAGTATACGGACTTCCAGCTAATCCCCAGATTCCCGCTTCTTTGTTCCTATGGAAGGATGTTATCCGTCCGGTCGGAAGTGTTGCCTTTGGTGGAGCAGCTGCAGCTGTGGTGGTCGGAGTATTGGCTAACGTCATGCGAGGAGCTTATCGCTCTAAGGAAGAAGGAGAAACAGGTCACCGGAAGGGAGGAGAAAGCTAATGCCTGCTCAACAGCATCCTGATAAAGTATTGAGGTTTACCAAGGGGGAACGTATTAGCCACTGGGTTCATGCTATTTCCTTCTTCCTTCTGCTCTTTACAGGTTTAGGGATTTTAAGTCCTCTTTTCCTGCCGGTTGAGAATATCTTTGGAGGAATTCAGGTTGCCCGGATAATTCATCGTATCGTTTCGGTTATCTTTATGGGCGTGGTTGGTGCGATGTTCTTCATTGGGGATACGCGTTATCACTGGGAATGGTTGAAATCCGTATTCACATGGACAAAAGCAGATGTTCAGCACGTCCTGGCTTTTCCAAAGGAATTCTTTGGCGGGCATGGCAATTATCCACCTCAAGACAAGTATAACGGCGGGGAAAAGATCAATTCGCTTATTACTATTTTAGGTAGTGTTTTCATTAGCTTGAGTGGGATTATAATGTGGTTCGCGCCTTCATTCCCACCGGCTCTGGTTCGTTGGGCCTATCCAGTGCATGATCTGAGTATGTTTATGATGGCAACAGCCTTGCTTGGGCATATTTATCTGGCTCTTTTGCATCCTGATTCACGAGCTTCCCTCTCTGGTATGCTGAATGGATTTGTCTCTACGAAGTTTGCCCGTTCACACCATGCGCTCTGGTATGATAGAATAAATAATCGACAAAAAGGGATGTAATGTTATGGAAAAACAGTTGCAAGAAGCCCACAGGATGTATCATAGTCTGAAAGAGGAAGTGAAAAGCTGGCAAGAAAAAGATGGAATTCATTGGATTAAAGAATTGCGTCCGAGAAGTACCCGCCCTTACTTTCCTCTTTTTGATCTACCGGAAGAGCCTGTCCTAGAACTGTGGCAACGACTTCAGTCCATTATTGGAATGAATGTTACAGAAGCTGATCTGCGGCATCAGTGGCATGAATTTAAACATGGCCGGGAGATTTCCGATCCCGAAACATTAAGCAACTTACAGTTGGCTTTTGGAGGTGTAGCAGAACTAGCCCGGGGTCAACTCTTGCCAGAACAAATTCAGGCCTTAGGGTTATCAGAGGAGAGCAGCAGGTGCCCCGTATGTGGAGAGGAGATACGGCTTTCCCTCCTCGTAGAGCCTGTCGGAAAACGACACCTGCACTGTATAATGTGTCGATACGAGTGGTCAACAAAGCGAGTAGGGTGTGTCCGTTGCGGCAGTGAAAATGCCTCAAAACAAATTTATCTGCATACTGAAGAATTCCCAGGTGTAGAAATGGTCGTCTGTCAAGATTGTGGGCAGCCTTTTAAAGAAATTGACTTGCGGAAAGTATCAGTAGATGACCTGGTCTGGAAAGATGTGTCTACCCTGCCGTTAAATTATGCTGCTGAGCAATGGTTGGCCGAAAACGCCAAAGAAGCCGGTAAAATTCAGTAGAAATATGATCTAAATCAGTACTATGAGGATGTCTCTCCAAAGCGGGTGCATCCTCATTTTAGTCAGAATATATAATTCCAAATTAAAAAAGGAGATTTGTTCACATTATTTACTTATTGAACGTTAATAATAAAATAATTGTATAAGAATTGCCAGTTCTTTAATGGGTTATTTAACAGCATTTAATTGGCAGCAATATTGAAAAAAATAATTCCAAGTCATACATAGAGTCTATGGATAAGAGGTATTAGACATGAATGACAAAATAATTCATAAGCTTCAGGAATTTTATGTACTAGAAAAGTTTCAGGTAGCTTATTATGAAGCACAGCTATCAGCTACTACAAACGAATACTACCGTAAAGCCTTTGACAAAATGGTTCAAATTGAAAAAGAACATGTTAATTTTTTTGCACAAAAATTATTGAAGGAAACAGGTGAAGTTCCTAATGTTACAGGTTCGTTATTTGAACTGGCAGGTATGGTTCTAGGAGAATCAGTTGAATTTATTGGCCCTGTAAATACTTGTAAATTAGGCGTTAAGTTAGAAAGGAAGGCAATTGACACTTATCGAGATTTTATTAAAGAAGCAAAGGGCTATCCAACTCTCCGGGAGAGCCTGATGGATTACAGGCTTGATGAAGAATTTCATGCTCTGTGGTTAGATAACTTTGCCAAATACCTTCAAAAAAATTCGAGTTGACCTGCTTAAAAGGTATCAGTAGATAATCTGGTTTTGGATATTTAATTTTTCTCATTCTAATTTAAGGTAAGCTTTGTAGTCATTTTAAGAAGTTATTGAATAATATAAAGCGTAAAACAAAATGTTAAAAAATGGTTTAGAATAGAAATTTCGATCTTTAAATATAGTAGTTTCTATAAGATGGAGTGGTTACTTTGAACATCCCAAAGTACCATGGAGAGTTTTATCCTATTAACTTTCTCTTTTTAATAATAGTAATAATAATATTTCACTTCCTGATAAATCTTTGTCTGCCAAACTAAAGTTTGAAGCCAGGAAGGAAACTTATTATGGATTTTTGTAAAAGCAATATGCTGAAGATTGAACAAAAGTCAGTTGATCCGGTTAGTCTTCTTTCGGCAGGAGTACAAATTTACTTTCCTGTGACTGAACACATTTCCATCGGTATTCTTTTTGAAACGATAGGACTTATCAAAATATATGTTCAACAACATGCAATACCTGATGATATCTTGATTCAGGTTAAAATTATTAAGGTAAACGTACCAATAGCATTAGGGTTGTTATTTTTTAATTTAGGCCTGGCTGCTTTTTATACGAAAGCAGTTATTACATTATTAAGAAATCATGGTTTACAGATTACCGCTGAAGTGCAGGAAAATATCAATAATTTCTTAATTAAAATGAATGAAATTAATAAAAAAGTGGAGTAATCTGTAAGGGGGAGAGGTAATGTTCTTAGGGATTGGTTATGGAATTCCGTTCTCCTTTTTAGGAACCGTATTAGTATTTGTTGCTTTTACTATTACTCTTCTAATAATAGTTGCAATCCAACAAATCTTAAAAACCCAGAACTTGCTATGGTAGTTGAGGGAAGGGAGGAGACCAATTGTGAATTTAGCCTGGGGGAGACTTGGACTAAGAGGTACTTCGAGTTGGCAAACACCAGAACCTATGTATCATAAAGGAGTAGAACCTGCTTGCACAAGATCATGTCCGAATGAAGAATTAAGCCTGATTTTTGTACAATCCTATTGGGTTATCTGGCTTATTCTTTCATTTGTTGGTTCTTATGTCCTAGGTTTTTTAATTCTAACAGGTCCGGAGTATTGATAATATTTTTCCTGATTCTACAATCGTTTCTGTTTCTGTTTCTACAGGACTGGTAATTATAGCTGCGCTACATAGTTTCACATGGCTTTGATAAAACTGCATAGCATAAGAAGAACCCTCCATTATTTTGATGATCCTGCTTATTATTAGAGCAGGTTTATTTGTTCTGAGTCAAGTAAATCTGCTCTATAAACTTTTTACAAATGCACATTGTAAAATATTAAGGAATAATATGGTAATGA
>JAJZSC010000082.1 GCA_021849995.1 Bacillota bacterium
ATAGGTGTGAAGTCTGAGATTATTTTCATTTCGGCAATTCTATCCCTCTGCCCCAGTACTCTTGGTCAGTGTTGTCAATGGGCAAGAGGCCCGAGCAGCAGCTCAGGGGGGAACGGATGTGATTGATGTCAAGAATCCGGCAGAGGGAGCATTGGGGGCTCCCCATCCCGGTATTATTGCGGAAATATGCAGTCATTTTAAAGGGAAAAAGCCTGTGAGCGTGGCTCTCGGGGAATTTCCCGGTAAACCTGGTGCTGCGGCGCTGGCTGCTGTAGGAGCGGCTCAGTTTCAACCTGACTTTCTGAAGATCGCCTTTCCGGCGGACGCCCCATCCGCAGAAATCGTGACTACCCTCAGAGCAATAAGAAACGCTCTGACCGATGTTCTATCAGACTTCACACCTATACCTGTTGTTGCGGTGGCCTATGCCGACACCCTGCTTTCCTCTTCCTGGACGTTAGAGGACTTTACATCGTGTGCCCGGGAAGGCGGTGCTGCAGGTTGTCTCGTAGATACCTGGGAGAAAAACGGAAAGTCCCTGCCGGATTTTTTGTCTCAGGCGGAGATAGAGAAATTCATTGATGATTGCCGCAGACGAGAGCTTTTTTGCGGTCTGGCCGGGTCGCTTAAGTCAGAGCATTTTGGTTCCCTGATCAAGTTAGGTCCCGATATTTTGGGAGTCCGCTCTGCGGCTTGCGGAGGAGACCGCTTGCGCGGGGAGGTTACTCCTGAACGGGTAAGCTCTCTTAAAGCTCTCTGTTCTTAGGCGGACCGGTAAGCTTGGGCAAGAGGCGGACTCCCTGAGTGCGACCTGTTTCCAGGAGTTGGGCGAGACGTTCCGGATAAAGCCCGTTCAGAAACCAAACGGGTAGATCAGGTGAGAGGGATGCCTGAAAATAAGCATCAACATCCGGTTCTTTAACCTCCGGATCAATATCCTTGCTCTTTACCAGGATAAGGAGGGAAGCTCCCAATCGGTTGGCCAGATAGGCAGCGATGGAATCGGAGGTGACGGCCCAGGATTGTGGGAGTTCCCTGGGAGAGAGGCTGCTTATGTAACGGGAGCATAATAAGATCTGGGGTTCTGTGATGAGAGCGGAATAACAAAATGATTGAGAAGAGGACAATTCAAGCAAGCGGCTGCCGGGAATAAGTTCCCTAAGCAGGAAAGCGAACTGATCCATAGCCAATAAGGCCATAAAATGAGAGGTTTGCTCACTGAGTTTTAATTGTTCTCCATACTGGCGGATACAGTCGGCAAAGGGTCCTCCGCCGGGGATGATGAAGAGGGGATATTTCAGGGAAAGACGCTGAATGATGCTTCCTAAGCGGCGCAGGGTTTGACCGCCTTCATGATAGATTAAACTTCCGCCTACCTTAATAATCACAGGTGCTGGCAAGTAAACCATCCTCTTTCTTTTTAAAATCCTTCAACACAAAATCGTTTTTTTGTAAAACATCGTTACTCAGGTGTCTAGGCAGTGTCCGGTAAATATGTCCCAGAAGTGTTCGAGCTTTCCTTGGCGGATTCCTTCTTAGCGGTAAATAAAACGCATTCTTTGTCCTGTTGATGTTCTGTATGGAAAATTGAAATGCTGATCAAAGAGAAGTAATGGGGGTTATGTGGTCTTGCGGATATTAATTTATGAATTTTTTGCGGCAGGAGCAAGGGATGACAAGCAAGATTTGCTTCCCTTAGGCTTTTCGATGCTAAATGCCCTTTTGACAGACTTTGCGCAGGTGCCTGGGTTGGAAATCTTTACTGTACTTCATCCCAGCTTAAGCAAGATCGTTGCTCAAGCTCAGTATTCTGAGCGGGTGCATATTGCCTGGAACCGGGAAGCTGAGAAAAACTGGCTTAATCAGTTGGAGGAAAACCTGGAGTTGTGTGATGGCGCGCTATTGATTGCCCCGGAGACAGACGGAATTTTAGCCAAACTGATCTCCCTGGCTGAAAAGAAAGGGAAGCAAATTTTCGGTTCAAACTCTCAGGCGGTGGCCCTTGTAAGCAACAAGGCCGATACCTTAAGGTTGTTGAAAAACAGGGGCTTACCCGTTCCGAAAACAGAGGTTTGGACTTGGCCGCTGCCTCCGCAATGGACGGAGAGGATGCTTGAACGTTTTAATACGCCCTTGGTTCTCAAGCCGGTGTACGGGGCCGGTGGACAGGGGGTTATAGTCGTTAAGGAGCAGGCTCAACTGGATGAGTCCCTGAAACAGCTTGAAGAAGAATTGAATGGAGCCCCCTTTTTAGTGCAGGACTTTGTGGAGGGAGAGGCGGTCAGTGTCAGTTGTCTGGCGGCAGAGGGCAAGGTCTTGCCGTTAAGTCTGAATCGTCAGCTTATTCAGCAAGGTGAACAGCTGCTTTTTCAAGGAGTCACCATTCCTTACCGGCATCCCCAAGCCCAGGAAGCCTTTGACGTTGCCAGGCAGGCCTGCGAGTTAATAGAGGGGCTTAGGGGCTTTGTTGGTGTTGATTTGGTCCTGAGTCCGTCGGGCCCTGTGATCATGGAAATCAATTCCCGGATTACTGTAGCTTATGTGGCCCTGAGAGAAGTTATAAATAGAAATTTGGCCCACGATCTTTGGCTGACCTGCATGGAACGGTGTTTGCCGACGCCGCCCGAGTTAAACGGGGAGTTCACATATCGGGCGGATTTGCAGCAAGGAGTTTGAAAGCAAGGGGAGCTAAGTGTGCAAGAGGAGGGAAAAAGTTGTCTGACATAATGGGCTTGGATATTGGGGGAGCCAACATCAAGGTGTGCCGGCTGGAAATGGACAAGGGACTGGTTCTTAGGGCTGAAGCGGATTCCGTTTACCATGAGGTCTGGCGAGACCCGGCAGGGATAAGAGATGTTCTGAAGAATTTTGAGCAAAAATGGGACAGGAAAAATGAGACTGAGCTAAAAGGCATCGCCCTTACTATGACTGCAGAACTCTGCGATATTTTTCCAACCAAAGCTGATGGGGTTATAACCATCCTTCGGTTGGTTGAAGAGGTTTTCCCTAATGTGCCGATTTATGTCTGGACCACACGTGGGATTTTTGTGAGTGCCTCAGAAACGAAGGAAAAACCGCTGGAAGCAGCGGCTGCGAATTGGCTGGCCAGTGCGACCAGCCTGGCCAGGAGTCCTCTGGTCGGAAATGAACCTGCCCTCCTGATAGATATGGGCAGCACGACGACGGACATTCTGCCCTTGGTCCGCGGGGAGGTGGCGGTCAAAGGGCGTACAGATCTGGAACGATTACTGTCCGGGGAACTGGTCTATACCGGAGTACTGCGAACCCAAGTCAACTCGATTGTCGGAGATGTATTTGTCAGCGGGATCCGGTGCCGGGTGGCCCACGAATACTTTGCTATTAGCGCAGATGTTTACAGACTGTTAGATTCAATCAGTGAGGAGGATTACGATGTTCCAACTCCTGACGGCGGCGGACGCGATCTGACGGCGTGTTCCCGGCGTTTGGCGCGTGTGGTGGCTTCCGAGCCTGAGGAACTGGGTTCGGACGGGGTGTATGCTATTGCGCGCTATGTTCAGGAAAAGCAAATCCAGCAGATCCAGGAAGCAATATGGCAAATCCTTTCCCGGAGAGAGTGGCCGTCGCCGCAACTGTTGATTACGGCCGGTCAAGGCTCTTTTCTTTTGGAGCAAGTGGCTGTCCGTTTGGGGTGGAAAGCGGTTCCCTGGTGGGAGATGTTCCCTGCGGCTCAGTCGGAGTATGCTATGACTGCTTATACGGTCGCTTGGCTGCTGGCTACACAGTTGGGTTAGTAAGGAAGGAATAAAGCCTATGACCAAAAAGCCATTCCGTCTCATTCCTGTGCTGGACTTGAAAGATCGAATTGTAGTCCATGGGGTTCGGGGGGAACGGGAAAAATACCAACCCATTGAGAGCGTTCTGACCACATCGGCAGAGGTCGGCTCCGTCATTGAAGCATTTGTTGAGCATCTGGGGCTTAGAGAATTTTATGTCGCTGATCTGGATGCAATCATATCTTCAATGGAGAAAGATCAGTTAAGCTTGATTGCCCGATATAAGGCGGAAAGGAAAAACTCTGCTGTGCCTCTTTCCTTTATGCTGGATGCGGGAGTGCTTGATGCTGCCGGAGTTGGCAGGGTACTAAGAGCCGGGGTTGACCAAGTGATTGTTGCTACGGAAACCCTGCCCTCGTTAGCAGTTTTAAATGAGATCGTTAACTGTTACGGTTCTGAGTGTCTCGTGGTCAGTATTGACATCAAGGATGCACGAATCTTGAGCCCATCCCCGGAAATTGCCGGTCTTACACCACCCGAAGCTGTCAAGAAATTCCAGGCCCTAGGGATTAACCAATTTATCTTATTGGAACTCAGCAAGGTAGGGACGGGTGTCGGCCTGAACCAACTTCTGATTCAGGAATGCTTAACTGCTTTGGCGGATGGAGCGAATGAAGATTTAGGTTCTCTAATCATCGGCGGAGGGGTTAAGGGCCGTGAGGATTTGCATTATTTAGCCCAGGCTGGGGCTGCGGGGGCTCTGGTAGCAACAGCTCTGCATAATGGGCGAATTGACTCTGAACTAATTGATGAGATTTGTCAAAGGACATAAAGACAAGTTCATAGCGACAAGCTTGTTATTTTGGTTGTTGTATTCAGTATATTGAATGAAGGTGAGTACCTGATGAGCAATATTAATCATAGCGAGAAGGGAAAAATCAGATTAAATAAAAGATTGCTTGGGGATTGTATGTTAAAGACTGTTTTATCAATGGTCGAACAGCAGAAAACTTCCATAAAGGTCACTCTCAATATCAAAGGAGCAATTGTATCAGGCACTTTGATTAACTCAAAAGAATATTGGGATAGTATATCAGAATATCTTAAGGGCGAATTAGGAATTGAAACTTTCAAAGATTTTAAAAAAATCAGTTCAACTGTTTATGGCTCTCATGGGTCAGAAGGAGATTATTTGTCTGATCTGGAGTATGTTTATCTTAAAGATGCGCGCGTCCATTATGCCTCTCAAGATACTGCTCCGATAGATCAAGGTGTTTTCTGGTGCGGTAAATTGTCATCCATAGATGGCGTTGTTTTCGGAACATTAGGTGTTTAGTTATTAGATTTGCTCTTGGAAATAGCGAGGTTATGCAGGATTGCAGGTGGATATTTAAGCCCCAAAGGCAGAAGAAAGCCCTCATTCAGCGCAAATGAGGGCTTTGTACGAAAATCAGTATAAATTTGGGGCATAAGTTGCTTTGAAGAAATAAGGAGAATCTGGTAAACTAGCAAGAGAGAATTGTACGGGGAGCAGGTGGTTATAAAATGGAGAAAATGATAGAGCTGGAAAGAGCTCAAGAGCTAACTTTAGCGCACGTTATACCTACTGTAACCGAGGTTGTACCATTGGCAAAGGCATATCAAAGGATTATTGCAAAGCCTGTTCATTCGCTGATTTCTATGCCTCCATTTGATCGTTCTCCTCTTGACGGATTTGCCTACCGGGCCAATACCTTAGATTCTGTCCCATTAACCCTTAAAATCATCAGTGAGATACCTGCCGGTTCATATTCGGACAGGGAAATAGGTTTGGGAGAATGCGCGAAAATTTTCACTGGAGCACCTGTTCCACCTGGGGCCAATTGTGTTGTACGGTTTGAAGATACAGAACTGGTAGAAGATACTGTCATAATAAAGCGGACTGTATTGCCGGGGACAAATGTAGTTCGAAAAGGGGAAGAAATCCAGGCCGGGGATGAAATCTTTCCGAGTGGTACCGTGCTTACTCCGCCTGCGGTAGGTTTGCTGGCTGCGGTAGGGGTAAAGGAGGTAACTGTTTACCAGCGCCCAAAGGTCGGTTTGCTTTCAACAGGCTCCGAGTTGCTTGACGCCGGTGAGCCACTTGGTCCAGGGAAAATTTATAATAGCAATACTTATACCTTAAGAGGCTTGCTCGAATTGGCAGGCTATGAGGTGAAGGTTCTGCCTCTGGTCAAGGATGATCTTGCTGATACTATAAAAGCTCTGCAGACACTCGAAGATACGGATCTTATAATCGCTACAGGTGGGGCTTCAGTAGGTGATTATGACTTTATGCCTGAGGCTATGAAGAATCATGGGTGTAATCTTTTGTTCTGGAAAGTCAACATAAAACCCGGTACACCGGTAGCAGTCGGGGTTAAGGAAGGTAAGCTCTATTTTTCTTTGTCTGGCAACCCGGCGGCAGCGATGATGACATTTGAGCTTTTGGTCCGGCCTGCTCTTCGGAAATTAGCAGGGTATACCAGCTTTTTACCTAAGGAATTACCAGTAAAAGTTAAGGGAGAATTTCCAAAGGGTGGCACTCAGCGCAGATTCCTAAGGGCCAAAGCTATATTTAAAGAGTCTGAAGTCTGGGCAGAGCCAACTGCTCACCAAAGCTCCGGAATATTAAGATCTATGGTTGGAAGTAATTTGCTTATAGATATACCAAAGTCACACGGCCCGGTCCGGCAAGGAGAAATATTTAGGGGGATATTAATTAACTGGGAGGAAGACTAGGTGGATTGTCAAATACCAGTTATTTCTATTGTAGGTCAGGGATCCAACTCTGGCAAGACAACCTTGCTTGAAAAGCTGATTAGAGAAGGGAAAAACCGGGGGTGGCGGATAGCTACGATTAAACATGATGTGCACGGTTTCGAGATCGATATACCTGGGAAAGATTCCTGGAGGCACGCTCAAGCGGGTGCCGATATAGTGGTGTTGTCCTCACCAAAAAAGATAGCAGTCTTAGAAGCAGTAACAGAAGATTCTTCCCTGGATGAAATAATATCCCGAATTAAAGGAGTAGATTTAATCCTCACTGAAGGGTACAAACGAAATGATAAACCCAAGATAGAGGTCTTTAGATCTGAGGTTCATAAAGAGCTGTTCTGTAAGCCAGAGGAGCTCTTTGCTATCGCCAGTGATGTAAAGTTTGAAAACGGAGTTCCTTGCTTTGAGCTTGATGATGCGAGGGGAATTTGTGATATGGTGCAGCGCTTTTATGGGTTGCCTTAGGTTTCAGCTAATGCATGCTACTCCGGAGCTGACCATGCCCGTTCACCATTGCTGCGGCGCTCGAAACAATCCAGTGAATTGTTTCGCCGAAGGATCGAGCTCGGCTGCTTCACTACTGTGTCCGAAACCCTTGAGAAAACTGCATGTGATCATTCGGCACAGTTTACGCTACGCAGCACTCGCTCGCTTACGCGCCTACGCAAAATCGGTTCACTGGCATCGGTCATCTCCTCCGTTATGTTGTATAGGTGGCACATCTGTGGTATGTGTGCAAGTTTGGTTTTATATTATTAGGGCTAAAAGTTAAGGTCTAATTTTATATAATAGCCTGGTTGCCCACGGCAATAAAGGCAAAGCGGCTAGAGAGGACAGCAGGTTAAAGATAGTGTGAGCATTTGCTACTTGTCTGCTGAGGCTCCCGCCTAAAAAATCGAGTAAATTTGCTAATGGGCTAAGAAACGGGTAGAAGATTACCACTCCAAAAATGTTTAATAACACGTGAAAGAGTGCAACACGTTGAGCTGCGCGAGAAGCAGCCAGGGATGCGATAACTGCAGTGAAGCATGTTCCGATATTTGCTCCGAATATAAAAGCCAAAGCTGCAGGCGTTGTAAGCCAACCGTCTTCCGCCAGTAACATCACTATTCCAGTGGCAGCACTTGAGGAATGCAAAAGTGCAGATAGAAAAGTTCCAGCGATAACTCCTTTGAGAGGATTATCGCCAATCTGATGTAGAAAGGTCTGGACAATTTCTAATTCTGCCAGTGGTTCCATGCTTATTCTTAGTAATCCTAGTGAGAAAAACAGGATCCCTAAACCAAAGAACGAAAGGGTAAGGAATCTTAAACGATTCGGAACTAAGAGATAGCCAAGGGCTCCGGCCAACATGACATAAATGCTGATGTTTTCAAGTGGAAAGGCTAATAACTGAGTTGTAACTGTTGTACCTACATTACTCCCAAGTATAAGACCCAAAGAATTTTCGAAGGAAAGAAGTTTTGCGTCGACAAAGGAGACTGCCATGACAGTAAGTGCGGTACTTGACTGAAGTGCCGCCGTACTGAAAGTACCGCTCCAGAAGCCCCGCCAAGGAGTTTTAGTCATCCATACCAGAAGTCTTTGAAAGTGTTTGCCGGCAAATGATTCAAGCCCATGACGAAGGACTTTCATGCCAAATAGGAGTAAAAATAGACCTAAGACAAGGCTGAGGAGGAATTCCAAGCTCCCACCTCTTTTCCTAAAATAGTCCTTCTTATTATATTTTAGGGATACTTCTTAAAGAACTGAAAATAATGGCGTAAGGTTAGGAGCGATAGCTAGAGCACCTGCGTAAATTATCTTAAGGGGTGATTATATGCAGGTACGTCTCGGAGATGTTCGCGATTGGCCTTTTATTTATTCATTGAGTAAATCTGTTATTCCGGTAAGTATTTCCCCATGGCGCAGGCAACAGATGGAAGAGACCATTTCATACCGGGACAAAATCCTAAAGAGTTTTTGGACCTGGATTCAACAATCCGAATCTAAAGTTTTTATTACAGAAACAGAAGATACAGATGAAAAGATTATCCCGGTAGGGTATCTGGTTCTGTTTCCATCTTCCCGTGAAGAATTAACAGGGATTACTCAGGGTTGGATAATGGATGTTGCTGTACTTCCTGAATACAGAGGCCAGGGTGCTGGGAAAATGTTAATTCAAGCAGCTGAAAAGTATTGTCGCGACCGGAAGATCCTCTATCTGGGGCTTGCGGTTAGCAGCCATAATCAAAATGCCCTCAAGCTTTATCAGCAGCTGGGATTTGCTGAAGAACGCAAGCTAATGGTTAAAGTACTAGATTAGGGTAAAAAAAAGCTTGCGACATATTCGTCGCAAGTGAAGTAAAAGAGAGGAGTGGGGATAAAAAATTGGAAAACGTGAGACTAGTTAGAGTTTGTCCCGAGAAATTAGCAATTATACATTCAAACTGGTCTAGATACCGAAAAAAATAGTATTTTCTTAAAAGGCCTTTCTCCCTACGGAAAAGGCCTAAAATAATTGGTTGGAGTCTTTGTTTTGAGTTTAGATAGACGTGGTATAATAACCCATATATTATGAACTTCGTTCATGCCGCTCTGCAGCACCATTAGACGATGAAAAAGAGTGGATGTCTCCAGGATTTTGTTTTACACCGGTCACTTGGTAAGCTGCGCGGACCAAACTAATCGCTCAAGTAGCTTCGCTCCAACACGAAAGCCTCCAGTGGAGGGTTTCGCCGAAGCCGCCAGCTTAAAGAGACAGCCTAACGGCGAAGGATGAACTGGC
>JAJZSC010000083.1 GCA_021849995.1 Bacillota bacterium
CCCCTTGACTCCTAGATGTCTCCCCAAAAGCATTCGCAAATTTACATATGGCCAAAGTTCAGTTAGTGGGTATTCCTTTAACAGATGCCGTTCCAAATCAGCCGGGACTGCTATTGGAACGTTTCGATCTACATTTGAAGGATTATCTGGATTCCCGGATTCAGAACCTTCTATCAATGCATTAGCTGCTCCCGCCTGGTTTACCTTAGGGCTAGCATGCTCAGCGTCCACCTTGCCGTCCCTCTTGGAGAGTACACTAAGCCTATTTACTAATTCCAAGCCATTCATGGCATCTTTTGCATAATAAACGGAACCCTTATAGGCCGTGGCAATCTTTGTCTCTGTAAATTTCTTGGTTAAAGCTGCTCCACCTACGAGTAAAGGTACAGCTATTCCGGCACTAGCTAAATCCTGAGCTGTAACGACCATTTGATGAGCTGACTTTACAAGCAGGCCTGATAGACCGACCGCATCCGGTTCTTCCTTACGGCAAGCGTCTATTATTTGTTCAGGACTAACTTTAATTCCTAGATTAACCACATCGTAACCATTGTTTGACAGGATAATTTCCAGCAGATTTTTGCCAATGTCATGAACATCCCCTTTGACGGTCGCTAACAACACCTTTCCCTTTACGGTTGATTCACTCTTCTCAAGGTAAGGCTCCAGGTAGGACACAGCAGCTTTCATAACCTCAGCACTTTGAAGAACTTCAGCCACAATGAGTTGATTACCGTTGAATAATCGCCCCACTTCTTCCATCCCTGTCATCAGGGGACCGTTGATTATTTCCAGGGGCTTATACTTACTTAAAGCCTCAGCAATATCTTTCTTAAGACCATCTTTCGAACCTTCAACAACATAGTTCGAGAGTCGTTCTTCTAAAGTCAAGGCTTGAGTTTTAGCTTGCTTCACCGTAGTCTTATTGCGATAGAACTCAGCAAATCTACTAACAGATTCTTCACCGGTCTCAAACAAGATTTTCTCAGCCAAAATCTTTTCCTCACCAGAAATTGAGGCATACCGCTCAAGTTTTTCTGCATTTACAATGGCATAATCCAAGCCTGCCTTAGTTGCGTGATAAAGGAAAACTGCATTTAATACTTCACGGCCAGCCTGAGGCAATCCGAAGGAAACATTGCTGACCCCAAGAATAGTCTTTACTTCGGGAAACTCCTGTTTAATAAGTCGAATTCCTTCAATAGTTTCTACAGCTGATCCAAGATACTGCTCATCGCCGGTTCCAACCGGAAAGGTAAGTGGGTCAAATATAATGTCATTTGGTTTGATTCCCTGGCTAACTAATAAGGCATAGGCCCGCTTCGCAACTTCCAATTTCCGTTCTCTTGTCAAGGCCATCCCTTTCTCATCTATCGTACCTACTACCAGGGCCGAACCGTATTGTTTAACTAACGGTATCACTTCATCCAAACGACGCGATCCTTCCTCTAGATTAACTGAGTTAAGGATAGATTTACCCTGAGAGTGCTTAAGCCCTAGCTCCATTACTTTTGGATCTGTGGAATCAATCATTAAGGGAGCCTTCACCTTTTTCACCACGTACGGCAGGAAGATGGTCATATCTTCATATTCATCACGGTCTGGATTAGCCAGGCATACATCTATAACCTGGGCACCTTTTTTGGTCTGGGCGCGTGCAATATCAGAAGCTTCGTCATACGAACCATTCGCTATCAGATCTCTAAACTTACGGGAACCTATGACATTGGTCCGCTCTCCGACCAGAATTGGCCTGTTTTCATCTTCCACGAAGACTGGCTCGATCCCGGAAACTGCACTGAATCCCTCTCTGGATGGGGTGCGAGGGACAGCATTCCTCAAAGCATCGGCAAGCTCTTTGATGTGTTCAGGGGTAGTACCACAACATCCCCCAACAACATTAACCCATCCCTCTTCGGCAAAGCTCTTAAGTTTTGCTGCAAACTCCCTTGGTGATTCCAGATAGTTCCCATTTTCATCCGGCAAACCGGCATTAGGATAACAGCTCAATCCACACTGGGCCAATTGAGAAAGAGTTCTAACATGATCACGCATAAACTCCGGACCGGTTGCACAATTAAGCCCCACAGTTACAGGTTTTAAATGTTCCAGTGAAACATAGAATGCCTCGATACTCTGTCCAGCGAGTGTTGTCCCAGTAGCTTCGATGGTACCCGAAATCATTATCGGGAGTTCTACCCCTTTTTCTCTAAACGCCCTAAGGATACCCACACCTGCAGCTTTAGCATTTAAGGTGTCCTGGGAAGTCTCGACAAGCAAAAGATCCACTCCACCCTCTATTAACCCAATAACCTGGCGGTAGTAAGCTTCAGCCATTTCATCAAAGGTAATTCCTCCAGTAAGGGAAAGCATTTTGTTGGTGGGTCCGATTGATCCAGCAACAAAGCGGGGTTTTTCCGTGGTTGAAAAAGAATCAGCAGCCACACGGGCAATCTTAGCACCCGCAATATTCAGTTCGGTATCCCTGGACTCAACACCATAATCTGCGAGTACAATACTGGTACCACCAAAAGTGTTTGTTTCGATGATATCGGCCCCGGCCTCCAGATAGATCTCATGAATGGACTGAATAAGCTCAGGACGGGTAATGTTTAACAATTCATTACAACCCTCAAACTCTGAACCGCCAAAATCCTCTGCTGTCAGGTTAGCCCGCTGGAGCATTGTCCCCATGGCTCCATCCAGAATTAAAATTTTCTTCCCTAGTTCCTGCTCAAATAACGATTTCATAACATATCTCCTCTTTCATGAATTTCACTTACATCAACTCTACTTAGATCTGTGGCATATAAAAAGCCTCTTCCTTTGACAGAAGAGGCTTGCAAAATCCTTGCCAGCCCTCTTATCTATCAGAAGAATTATCTCCTGCAGGAATTAGCACCATACTGGTCTTTCAACTGTTATACAGTCTGGACTCAGCGGTTGCCGGGTTTCATCGGGCCAGTCCCTCCACCACTCCGGATAAGAGCTTCAAAATTTTAATTGATGACAGTTTAACATCTGTTCTAGGTTAATGTCAATAAAGTTTTTGACCTGTCTTATAATAGCCAACTCCGTAACCTCTTTCAACTTTACCCGTATTCTCAACATTCTTCTACTAAAAACGTTCGCTAAAATATCTATAGTAAACCACATTATAGTGAACAGAGTTCTAGTAAGAAAGATTAACTCTTAGGCAGATTAGACCTTGGACTATTTTTTAGATGCGAATAAAAAGCTGCTAACAAGGGCCGTGAAAGGTATGGCAAAAAATAATCCAATACTCCCAGCTAACGAACGCACAATTTCGTTTGTGAACAGGTCCAGGTTTACTATCTTAATAAATGGAATTTGATACCCCATGATAATTAAAATCAAGGATAGTGATCCACCGGCATTAGCTAAGATCAAGGTGTTTGCCATGGTCCCGATAATGTCCCTTCCGACATTAAGACCTGATCTCATTAACTGCCAAACGCCTAATTCCGGGTTTAAGGTTTTAAACTCGTAAACAGAAGAAGATACTGAGATAGCGACATCCATCATAGCTCCTAAAGCCCCGACAATAATGCCTGCAAGCAATAATCCTTGAAAGTCGATTACTCCAGCCTGGGGCATCCCTAGAAGCATACCGCCCTCTTCTGTAGCTAACTCTGTAAGCCTTGCCTGGGTGATGGTTAGTCCTGCCATAAGGCTTGCAACTACCGTTCCCATAACAGTACCTATGATTGCCGCTAAAGATTTTCTGTTTACGCCACTTACCAGCAGGAAGGTAACAGCGGTAACTCCAGCTGCTACTATCACTGCAGATACCACTGGACTTTTACCCGCCAGAATAGCCGGAATCAAGATTTTTACAACTGCTACCCCTGTAAGGATCAGGGAAACAAGAGATTTGAAGCCCCGCCATCCCCCGACCACTACTAAAGCGGCAACAAAGAAATAAAATACATAATTTACAGTAGACTGACGATCAAAATGAGCTACATGAACAGCTTCCACTTTTTCATCTACTACATCAAGGTTTAGGATTACCTTGTCCCCTTTAAATACGTCAAAATCATAGGCAAGGTTGCCGGTTTTAACATGTGTAGTCTCAAAAACCTGATCCTTAAACTTTCCTTCGGTTATCTTAACCTTTACATGTTGTTCTCCCTTAATAAACTGACCAGGGTTAGAACCATCATTTTGTCCCGAAGAATCACCCTTCCCAGAAGGGAAACGAGGTATTGGGGCGCCAGAGTCCTCAACTGATAAGACCACTCCCCTGATCAATACTTCATTATTGCTTTCATAAGCAGGTTTTAAACTTTTGCTATAAGTATAACCCAATAAACAGATTAAGATTACCAAAACCCAGGACACGAGACCTCGGATTTTTTCATTTAGCATTTTCATCCGGCACCCCTAATTTCTCTTAGTTCTGATTGGACAATTTCCGACAAACCCATTATATCAAAACCTTCCTGTAATAGGGGATAATATTCTTATCTTTAAAGCAAAAGAGGCGAAATCCATTTTACGAATTCACGCCTCTTTTTTAAGCTTTAATCATAATATCGTTGCCTTAAGTAGGAAACAAGCTCTTTTTGCCGAAGTATTGTATGAAACTTGTGTTCAGTGAACCAAAATCTCCTTGGAAAAGAGGCACGAACAATGCGGTTTTTACATACTTCTGACTGGCACCTTGGGCGTCTATTTCACGGCGTTCACCTGACTGATGACCAGTCATATGTACTTGAAGAGTTTATTAAACTTGCCCAGGATTCCAAACCGGATGCAATAATAATTGCAGGAGATATTTATGATCGGGCAATAGCACCTACCGAAGCGGTGGAACTACTCGACGACACACTCTCCAGATTATTATTGGACTGTAAGATACCTGTTGTTATCATATCCGGCAACCATGACAGCCCAGAAAGACTTGGGTTTGGCAATAAACTTTTGGCAAAACAAGGGCTCCACCTCTTTGGCACACTCGGTGTGAAAACTCACCCCGTGGTAATCCCTGATAAATATGGACCAGTCTACTTTGTTCCTCTTTCCTATGCAGAACCCGTCTTAGTACGGGAGGTTTATAAGCTCGATCATATCCAAAGTCATGAGCAGGCAATGTTAGCCATGATCGATAACGTTCTTAAAGAAGTCCCGGCAAATTCCCGTAAAGTCGGAATTGCCCACGCTTTTATAGCAGGGGCTGAAGAAAGCGAATCAGAACGGCCCTTATCTGTTGGAGGAAGCAGCTCTGTCCCAGCCAACATTTTCAGTGATTTCAACTATGTAGCGTTAGGACACCTTCACAACTCTCAAAAAGCAGGTGCCGAATATATCCGGTATTCTGGCTCATTGATGAAGTATTCTTTCTCAGAAGTTAATCACAAAAAAGGTGTCTGCCTGGTGGAGCTTGACGGTTGCAGTAAGGTAAGCACCGAAGTGATCGACTTAAAACCCCGCCGCAACCTCCGAGTGCTGGAAGGATACTTCAAAGACATTTTGACTGATCGGGATTTCCATCATGATCTTGACGACTACCTGTTGGTCAGGCTCAAAGACGAAAACCCCATCCTCGATGCCATGGGGCGCCTTCGCTCCGTGTTTCCGAATGTATTGTCCCTCGAACGTCTGAACTTAAATACCCAAAACGAACTCCGCGGCCTAAGATCCGATCACAGAAAACTTACCGAAGTTCAGCTTTTTGACTCGTTTTATGAGCAAGTTACAGGCCAGTTATTATCTACTGATCAAAAGTCTGAATTTCTGAAAGTCATGGAAGACCTCTATCTTCAAAACAGGGAGGCAGCTAAATGAGGCCTTTAAAACTAACTATGTCTGCTTTTGGCCCCTATGCCGAAATCCAAATACTTGATTTTGGGGAATTAAATGAACGTACTTTCTTTTTGATCCATGGTCCTACAGGTTCTGGTAAAACCACTATCCTTGATGCAATATGTTTTGCATTATATGGGGACACGAGTGGAGCTTTGCGGGATGGCAAATCCATGCGGAGTGACCATGCCGAGCTTAGTGTACCAACTGAGGTGGAATTTGAATTTTCCTTGGGGGAACAGATTTATAAAGTTAAACGCTGGCCAGAACAAGAGCGCCCCAAAAAGAGAGGGGAAGGTGTAACTATCCTCTCCGGGAACGCAATCCTCTGGCAACTAAACCCTAATACGGGATTGTTGACAGAAGGCTGGCAGGATGTGACCCGTAAAGTAGAGTCCATCATTGGGTTCAAAAGCAGCCAATTCCGCCAGGTTGTTTTATTACCCCAAGGGGATTTTAAAAAGTTGTTAACCGCAAATTCCAGCGAGCGCCAGGAAATTATGCAGACTCTGTTTAAAACTGAACTCTATAAACAATTAGAGGAGCAGTTAAAATTCAGATCTTCTGAAGTTAAACGTACATATGAGCAACTTACAAAACAGCGTTCCTGGCTGCTCGAAGAAGCATCCGTGTCCTCCGGAGCAGAACTTGAGTCTCAAACAAACTTAAAGCAAACCGAACTTCTATCACTTGCTGAACAAGCAGAACGATTAAGAATGGATCTCCGGAAAGCTCAAGACCTGCTAACGACTGGAAAAATTAATGAAAGCAAGCTAAACGAAAAAACTCAAGCTGAATCCGCACTACAAGAACTTGAACAAAAGCTCCCGCTAGTTGAACAGTATAGACAAGAACTTTCCCGCGCCTTAAGCGCACTTAACCTCCTAGACCTCGAAACAGTTATAGTGCAAAACTCAAACGAATTAAAAGAATTCGATTCAAACCTCAACACTACCTTGGCAAAACTATCTGAGTCCAAAGTTATTTTAGCCGGAGCCGAACAGAAGTTAACAGAAGAAGAAGACCGAGAATCATTAAGATCAGAAATAGCCGCAAAAATTAATTACTTAAACGAAATTAGCTCGAAAATAGATGCCTTAAAAGATTTAGAGACCAGAATCCGAGCCCTTAGAACTTCCGCTGAACTTTCCGAAGCCAAACGGACTGCTTTAGCAAGCGAACTACAAACTATTAAGGTGACACTCGAACAGGAAACTACCCGCTCCTTTACATTATTAGAGTTATCTCAAAGTATGAGCCATTTTAGAAGTGAAGTTGAAAAACTCCAAACAGCTATCCAACAAACTACCAACCTAAATAACCTCAAGAACCAGCTAATTAGTCAGGGAAACCTCCTCAACTCTCATGAAAAAACACTAACTAACCTTAACGCCTTTTATCTTAAGGGTAAGGCAGAGTTAACAGCACTTCAGTTACAATGGAATAACGGACAGGCCTCAATACTTGCCAAGACACTTTCCCCTGGCCAACCTTGCCCTGTCTGTGGATCCAAACATCATCCCGTTCCTGCTGCCTTATCTGAAGAAGTGCCAACTGAGGAGGATCTAAAAAGAAAAGAGCAACTCCTAACCCGTTTAGAAAAAGATCGTGATAAAGCCCAATCGGAATATAACAAACTAACTGTAGAACGAGACACAACTTTAAATAGAATTACAGACCTGGAAGCAAGTCTCAGATTAATTCTCAGGCCAAATCTAGGCAACCTCTCTTTGGTAAATTCCCTTGAACAAGGTGAAATAGGTGAAATAGCTGAACTAGGTGAACTCGCTGAACAACTTAAGTCTGCAGAGCTTAACTATGATCAGGCAGTAGCAGGAGACGAGGAGTATAAACTTCTGACCACGAGGCTAACTAAACTCAAAAACTCTGAACAAGAGAGTACACAAAGGTTGGAAGCAGCAAATCAAGAATGGCAGTCAAATCTTCAAAGCCTGACCTCCCTGGAGGCAGTGCTAACAGACAGACTTACGGGGATACCAGAAGAATACCGGGACTCGGGGCGGTTTGCCAAAACTCTTAGCGATACGCAGAGATTCCAAATCGAACTTAAAAAATCCTTGGACCAGGCCCAACAGGCTGCACAACGAGCAAAGCAGCAAGTGATACAACTGGAAACCACGCTTGAGAACCTTAAAACTAATATTGCATCCAAAACACAAGCTATGGAGGCTTTAAGGCAGCGCTTTGAGCAAAAGCTCACTGAAGCCGGCTTTGACAACCTTCAGGATTATGAATCAGCCAAAAAAGACCCTCCATTTGTGAAGAAACTTCAAGATCGTATCCAAGCCTTTGATGGTAACTTAATCTCCGCGAGAGAACGTCTCCTGAGAGCTATCGAGGCAGCTTTAGGTTTAAGCATGCCCAACCTGACAGAATTACAGATTAAGCTTGAGCTTGTTCAAACTGAATACTCCGAAACTCTGTCCCGGCTAACCAGCCTGAAGGAGCAAATCGAACGTGAACGAAACTGGCTTTCCTCTCTCCAAAAAATTGAAACAGATATTAAACAGGCTGAAGAATCCTATGCTGTAATCGGACGATTAGCCGAAGTAGCCAACGGAAACAACGAATTTAAGTTAACTTTCCAAAGATTTGTTCTGGGAGCACTTTTAGATGATGTGGTAATAGCCGCAAATGAGCGGCTCAAAACCATGAGCCGAGGCCGGTACTACCTTCAACGGACAATGGACAGAATCCGCAAAAATGCCGCAGGTGGATTAGATCTGGAGGTATTTGATAATCACACAGGGCTAGCCCGTAGTGTAAATACTTTGTCAGGCGGTGAAACCTTCTTAGCCTCCCTCTCCTTGGCCTTAGGGCTAGCCGATGTAGTTCAATCCTATTCAGGCGGGATTCATCTCGATACCATCTTTATCGATGAAGGTTTTGGAACACTTGACCCCGAAACACTCGATTTCGCTATCAGAGCACTGATTGACCTGCAAAAAGGCGGACGTCTAGTCGGGATAATCTCGCACGTACCTGAGCTTAAGGAAAGAATAGACGCTCGCCTGGAGATAAGGTCGACCTTAAAAGGAAGTTCCGCCTCATTTAAACTCAATTAAAACACCACTGCAACATTACTAACTCTTTCGGAAATATTTCATACTAATTTGTGCTCTCAAATTATTGATGCAGCAATTGGAATGCCCGGAGCTGGTAGATATGGAGCTCAGTGTGGATTAGTTGGAGGTTCATTAAAACGAAGAAGGCAATTATGTTTACCCTAAATTATCTAGACCGATAAAACTATATGCAAAATATGGACTGGAGGGCTGGACTTGGCAATTAGTGAGACTTTCAAAGACTATGTTTTAGAGCAACTGGCAATTCTAGGCGATGTAACAGTAAGAAAGATGTTTGGAGGAGCCGGCATTTATTATGAAGGGGTAATATTTGGACTATTAGCTGACGACGTTTTATATTTCAAAGTGGATG
>JAJZSC010000084.1 GCA_021849995.1 Bacillota bacterium
AAGCCGAATTTACGCCACGTATTAAGTCAGGAAATAAGTATCTCCGTTATTATCTGGTTGAATCTGCAAACCACATCAAGGTACATGATGAGGAGTATAGGCAGTTCTACCTAAGTAAATATTCGGAAGCTACCACGCATAAACACGAACTCTCCTCCCTCCCTATTCCCTTTGCTGCTATAAACATATCCGCCAAGGCATCCAACATATCCAACTGGTGGAGGATAGCAGCTTCTAAGAATTTTGGTCTCTTAGGAGATTGCCATTCTTGCTGCAGAAGAAAATCACCTAACAAATAGGTGATTAAAATGAATTGGTTCAATCATAATCACCAAGACTTCTCTAACAAATACCCCCTTTTTTAATTACTTGGCAGTATCTGTATTTATTTCCTACCTCTCCCTTTCTTCCGCTGGTAGGCATTAAAGGACATTTTCTTCCGTGAGGCCTTGTCATAGCTGTCTTCAGTCATATATAAAAGGTTTTCTCTCAGTTCATTTACTTCCAGGTTAATATCACTGCAGGATAAACAAGCTCCCAGAGACTGCATTTTACAAAGCTGCTCTTCCAAGACAAGGCGGCTAGCCTCAAAATCCCCTCGATCTGCCAGGCGAATTGCTTCCTCCTTAGCCTGAGCACAGCGGAACAGTTCCACCTGCTTGATCACTTCTACGTTTTCATTTGGACTGTCGCCTGCTTCAGCACTGGCATTTACACTTAGCTCTGCCTTAAGGTTGACCAGAGCCAGGTTTTCCCGAACATCTGCATAATCCAGTTCTACACTGAGGAGCTTGTGGATCCCTTCAGTTAACGGGGAAATCACCAGTTCCAGCAGCAGTATTTTTGTTTCCCCGCTGTATATATCAGGCAGATTAACGGTTACCCCTTCACCGGTGGTAAAGGGATAACCACGCACCCCGGTTACCGACACACCCTGCCCCGGCTTCACATTCACTGACAGGTTTTGGGCTACAATACTAAGTAACTCGGTCAATTCTTGATCAAAGATACCCGGGATTTGGTCCGGTGTTTCTATATAATAAAAGTTGCCACCACCTGCCTCGGCCATTGCCTGCAGCAAATCTTCTTCAAAATCTTCACCCAGACCAAAGGTAGAAAGATTAACCCCGCCGGCTGCCATTTCCCTAGCCTTCTCCACCAGAGTCGAATGGTCCGTAAATCCTACATTGGCCATACCGTCCGTAAGTAAAAGCACCCGGTTAATCTGTTTTTCCTTGTGGGCCAGCTTAACTTCCCTTAAACCCAGCAGCATGCCTCCACTTAAATTGGTGCTGCCGCCGGCATAGATACTTTCCACCGCCATCTTAAGAGCATCTTTGTTCTCCACCCGGTGAGATGAGGCTATCATCGTTACCATGTCATCAAAGGCCACCACCGAACAATAATCCTGAGGACTAAGATGGCCAACCGCAAAGGCAACAGCCTTTTTGGTATAGTCTAGCTTTTCCCCTGACATACTGCCACTGCGGTCAATGACAAAGGAAAGGTTTTGTACCGGTCTTTCCTTAACAAACTGCTCCGGAGCTGTGAGCTTTACCATAAGATAGGCCACCTGCTTATTCCCAGGTAACAGGTAAATTTTATCTAACGCCAGATCAATTTTAATTTGTTCCATTAGTGTTTGACCTCCTTAATATTCCTTTTTGTGTTAGTTGGTTGACTTGGTTGCTTGCTAATATCACTGCCACAGTAAGGACAAATCCACTTTTTTTCTGAAGCACTGTAGGATTTATTACCACAAACAGGACAGGTTTTCTGATACATGCGGCCACCTCACTTCCGTAGATAACTAAAAATTTTCACACCTTTAAAGGCTTTTCTTAACCAGCTCCCTTTTTATCTTTTTAAGTCTAAGATAGCAACCGGTAGCGACTACTATATGTCAGTGGGCCAAAAAAAATTTTTACACTGCCAGATCCCCTGCCGTTACATTAGTGCTCTGGTAATTAGGCTTCCAGCCCTCCTGAAGCATCTGAATAAAAACCATGCCGTATTTCTGGTATCATCCAGGGCAGAGTGTGGAATTCCTTAGGTTTAATACCCCCGCTCCTCCAGAGCCTTCTTCAAACCCACATGCCTTGGATGCTGGTAATAGCTCTTATACTCAGCAGCCAAATTAATGTAATCCCCGCATATGTAAGGGTAAGGGATACCGTAGCGCTGGCAAACCAGATTCAGAACCTCCCGGTCAGCATCCCCCATTACCTTGAAGCGTTGTATCAGCAGTTTAAAGAAAAAGAAAACGATGAGCAAATAAAGCCCATCGTTCAGCAATTTGTTAATTTAGTTACCGTTTTCGACGAAGAAGTCGAATTCGATATGAAAATAGTTTTGGTTACAAGTGGCTAATCTGATATAAATTGATACAATGCACACTCCGTCGTCAATTTTTCAACGATTTCAAGTGTAGGGGGGTGCATTTTGCACACCCCGGATTATATGGATAGTGGGAAACTAACAACCTAGTGATATTCGGATGAAGCCATGCAAAAGCTGCCTGGCAAGACCTTTATCAAGCCCATCCCAGATATAAGCTGGACTCCTTCACTGAAGCATACTCAAGTGTGAATTTTAAACACTTTCCAAGTCTTTCAGTTTAAGTAAGTTAATTTTATCGCTTTTGTTTTTATATACTACTATCTTTACTTTGGACGGGTACGTAAACTTAATGCGACTTACCTTAAAAGTCCAAATTATGAGCTCGAGTAGTTCCTGGTCTGAAATGTTGTCATATCCCTTAAACCGAGTTATCCCCGAACCCAAAACAGGTAAAGCAACGGTCTTGCCTGCATAAACCCTATCCACTTCATTCCAGAAATTCAACAAGCAGTTAATGTAATCATTTATTTCGAGATACGCTTTGTTGTCATTGTCGAAGTGGGTCAGGGCTGTAAGAAGATAATCATTTGCGACGCATATTGTCCCGAGCTTATATTTCGTCTTCTTGCCGGCAGAGCGAGTTGCATTTTCCTCTACTATCACCTCGCGCTGTTGGACATCGGTGGAGATAATACCATCCAGCTCCTCAACTTTATCCTTGAAGAACTTATTGATAAATATTCCATTCAGAGTACTTCCTGCGATAACCTTATCGCCCACCTGAGTGTCAAAATACTCATTGAAAGCTATCACTTTGAAATCTGCCTGCTCCGAGAAGATATCGCCGAATTTAACCTCAACCTCCGAGGTGTTAATTTTCAGCCGTATGCTCCGACGCACATTCGAATGAATCCAGATCCCAATGTACAGAACAACGAGAATGATTAAGGCGGTTATGCCTATGGCTGTTTTACACTTGGTGTCTATTTCGACAAAAAGAAATACGATAGACGTTATAACGCTTATCACACTCAAAGCGCCATAAAACTTATGTAATATCCTTTTATCAAAAAACGATACCTTCATAAATCCTCCATAACTAATTAGTCCCCACTGGACATACGATTCCCGGCTGCAATAGTCCTTTCCGCTTGAAAGATGTTCCCCACTAAAATAAAAACGAGCAATTGCATTTAAAATGCATTCTTTCGTAAAAGCGATATGTATTACCTCTATGTCGGTACTGTTGAAACGCTCTGCAAGGACCTTTAGCTAAAATTGCTGAGGGCATCAACAAAAGTGCAATTATATTATTCAATAGACTTAACCTATTGCATCTTTTACAGCTTGATAATTCCAGTAATACTTTCCATCTTCGTAATAACACATAGCAGTATGAGTGCCTGTGTTTTTTACAACATCTGGACATTTTGACTTATTAACTGTTGCTGCGTTATATAATACAACAATTTTCAATCCGTCACGAACAGCTTTATCGCACTCGTACTCTATGTAACTACGATAGTCCACAGAGTGACCTCGCGCACAGCTGTATGTATGACTGTTATAACTGCCACAGTATTGGCAACTTCCACTTCTTACAGTCTTTGTATTTTGTCCGACAATCAGCACAAAAGTCTTAGATGCGTCAAGCCTCGTCCCAAGTGAAGCCTTAATACTGCAATTTAGACTTCCGTCCCGTGCTTGCGTCAAATCGTGAGCATCGGTAAACGACAAGCTCCAATACTTACTGTCATTCCATTTATGTAGCTGATCAACTGCGTCTTTATCTCCGGTCCAATCCGCTGCAATATAGGTCTTAGTCCTTTTAGCCATAATAAAATAACTCCTTCCGTTTTATTTCTCGCATACCTTCCTTTGTTAAACCGCTGGCGCGATGGTTTTCATAAACTAATACTGCGTTCTTAATGACCTGCTTCAGATGCGGCAGTTTTCAGATTTCTCTGTTACAATTGGGATCATTCTTTTGTTTATCGCAAATCCATCGATAATGTTAGGGCCAAAAAATAAGTCGCGTCGAAATACAGTTAATGATTTCAGTGTCGACCGTTTCAATATCGTATAACTCGACATAGTATGGATAATCTACTGCCCAGGAGTGTTCATTAATCAGGACGCTATCGGTAACGTTACTTGAATCATAGCCTCTCGTCTTTGCTCTGCCGACGATTATCGGTATACCCGCGCCTGATTTGTCCCGACTGACCGCGGAAAGAAAAACCGTGGTGTTCGCTGTCAGGCTTCGTGGAGACTTGGATGAGGCCGTGAAGTAGACTCCTCTACGGTCATAATAGTTCGGCTTATATTTGCTATCGGGATCGAGACGCCGGTGCGCTGCGCCCTCGAATTTCAGGACAGCTGAAATTCCCGCGTCGGGAATTCTGAGTATGCTTTCCACCTCATCACCAGGAATGGCATCGGGAATCCGGGCAGCTATCTCCGCTCCAAAGCGCACGGGATTAGGCTTGCTCGTATGGTCACGGCCTTTAATTGCCTTTTGGACGATTAGGCTTTCCTCTTCGATTTTAATGTCAGTAATTCTAAAATCGCCCGAATCCTTGATGGTCGATAACAGTTGATCAAAGTATCCGGAAAGCCGCTTGATCAAGTCGTACTCATCTTCTATGTACAGCGATAGCTCGATGTTGTTTCCAAAGCCGCCACCAGTGAAGTTGGCAGAGCCGATAATGGCTACATTGTCATCAAACAGATATAATTTCGCGTGAAGGTCTTTAATTGCGTAGATGTCGACCCCTGCGTTTTGAAGACTTTTCAGCGCCGTGAGACTGCTCACAGACCTGATGAAATCCTCACGGTAAAAGCGCGTTATTAGTTTGGATGTGATACCTTTACCCATAGAATCTACAAGGTATTTTGTCATGGTTCCCTGGATGAAGGGACTGATAATCCTGATCCGCTGCTTCGCTTTCTCAAAAGCGTCGATAATTGCATCCCGGTGATTCATGTCTAACAATTCAATAGACATCACACATCTCCAGTTCTCGATTTCGTCGCATCCACTCTCACTATCGCATACATGAATACGCCGTTTTTGGCATCGACCCGGCTGTAGTCATGCCAGTCGATACGGTAGCAGCCGGAGAGGGCGAGGGGCTTTTCCCGACCTTTGGTAGAACCCTCGTTCATACTAACGCCCCAAGACATCGTGCCTTCCTTGACCGCGCCGTTGTGTACGCTAAACTCGGAGTAACCAGCAGTATCATTCTTCGGTTTGTTCCAGTAGGATGGGTCGTTCGTCAGCCAGATAGCGTAGCCTTCACGGTAGCCCGAGACATGTTCGCGAAAAGCCTCGACACGGCAGATGTCTTTCACAAAGTCATATTTGCCGACGTCCTGCGCGCCGTGGTTTTTTAGAAAATACTGTTCACCACCGACCACCGCGCTGAACAGCTTCGTTTTGTACTTCAGCTCTATCGGATAAACGTCGCCGCCGAACCGCACGAGGATATCAATGTACTTCGTGGGATCGTCCGGCGGCGGGTACTCAAGCCGGACGGATGCATCGGGGTATTGCAGCTGAAGCTCCCACGCAAGGGCGAATTGAAAATCAGCCTCCGAATGAAATACCTTTCTTTTGTTTTTGAGTTGTAACAAAGGAATTGCTATATCCATTTTCCACCTCTAATCATGTAATTCCAAGCCGATTGCTCAGTCTTCCATATCTCTGATATAAGGAACATATTGTATATTAGCGGCAACTCTCGCCTTACCCGATTCAATGATGGTATGTTCCAGTCGTTCAACTTCGCTTCTTGTCAGTTCAAGCTTGCTGTTGAATTTATTTTTAGAATCATTAAGGTAACAAATGAATTTGTTTTTGTTATCTTGATCCTGCAAAATGGTTATTAAATCACATGCCGATAACATCGGAAATTCATCACTTTCAATATGTGCTTCATTTTCTACAATATACTGAACACTGGTAAATCCACGGCGTGGCTTATCCTCGGTGTCAGGAATCAACCAGTCGCGTCCATTCTTTTTTGCATGCCTTAGTTTTCCGCGCCGTATCCATTGTCTCACTGTAACAGGCTCAACTTCATGCATGGCGGCATATTCTTCAACGGTAAGATAATCGCATTCAACCTTTATTAAGGTGTGTTCAACAGTTGAGGTCATGCCACTAATTTCATCATTTTCAACTTGAATCTCACTAGCCTGGCATAAATTCAGTTCCATACTGTTCCCTAAAAACTGATATTCGTAGTACCACCAAAGTTCTGTTAATACTGGAAGTTTGGATTTCTTTACTGCTGCAATAAATTTTTCGCAAAGTTTTACTCTGTTTTTTACCACTTCATTTGAATAGGCGGGTTCTTCATTTAATCTTTCGTGTTCAACAAATAACTCTAATGACTTTAAAATATCTTCCCGTGTAAATAAATAATCCTCTCGGAATAGTTTTTCTTTAATATCCATAGAGAACCCTCCAATGAATGTTTGATAATATTGTAACGCATCGTTACAATATTATCAAACATTTTCCAGTAATTTATTTCATAGGTATTTGACCGCGTGAAATCAACGTTATATATCCCTAGGGTCAGCACTTATACCTCATATTTACTTGACTTATTCTCTCTTTGGAGACATAACTACGGTTAAAAATCCGAGGAGAAGAATATGAACAAGCAACAAGCAGAAAACGAAATGAAGTACCGTCTTGCCAAGATCATGCTTGAGGCCATGGAAGCGGAGGGTCTAATCAGTGGTTCGGAGAAAGAAACAGTTCTGAAAAAGCTGGTCAATAAAGTAAAACCGCTGATTGGCCAGCTGGATTAGCGGGGAATGGTCTATGGAAAGGAAAGTGATTAAGATTGCCGCGCGGCCGTTACTTCCGCCGGATACCGCAGGGCATTTCATTAAGCGCCGGGTAGCAGCATATGCCCGTGTATCAACCTCAAGCGAGGAACAACTCGTCAGCTTTGAAGCCCAGAAAGACTACTATGAAAAATATATCCTTGCCCATCCAAACTGGGAATTTGCCGGACTATACGTAGACGAGGGTATTTCCGGTGTCTCCTGTAAGAATCGCGCGGGGTTCAAGCGCATGGTCAAGGATGCACTGGACGGCAGTTTTGACCTTATTATAACCAAGTCGATCTCCCGCTTTGCCAGGAACACTGTGGATACGCTTACCACTATCCGAATACTGAAGGAAAAAGGCATCGAGGTCTATTTTGAAAAAGAACATATCTTTACCTTCGACAGCAAAGGAGAACTCATGCTCACCATCCTATCCAGCATTGCCCAGGAGGAAAGCCGTTCCATTTCCGAAAACGTTAAGTGGGGCTGCCGCAAGAGAATGGCTGATGGAAATTACTCATTGCCTTACAAGCATTTTCTCGGTTACCAGAAGGGTAAAGATAATAAACCCGTAATTGTAAAAGATGAAGCCAAAATCATCCGGCGTATATACAGAATGTTCCTGGAAGGCCGGACACCATCCAACATCGCCGCTATCCTTAAAGCCTAATCCGTTCCTTCGCCCGCTGGCAAGCGAACGTGGCAGGTAGCCACAGTGATAAGTATTCTGACCAACGAGAAATACTACGGCGCGGCTTTATTGCAGAAAACATATACTGAAGACTTCATGACCAAGAAGTGGCGTAAAAATGAAGGCGAATTGCCACAATACTACATCGAAAGCGATCATGAACCAATTGTCAGCAAGGAAGTGTTCGATGAGGTTCAGCGTAGGTTAAGTCTGCCAACCAAGGAGAACCCTAGTCACAACACCTTTGCTAACAAACTGTTCTGTGGCGATTGTGGCGGAAAGTATGGCCGGAAAGTTGTAAGCAGCTACCGTGATAATAAAAAGTACCGTCATATAGTCTGGAAATGTAACCGCAGATATGACCACGCTGAAAAATGTGAGACTCCCTATTTATATGAAGAAGTTATCGCTCACGCCTTCAATAAAGCGGTTCTGTGGCAATTGAGGAACAATCCCTCGCTGGTAGAATTATGCTGCAAACTTGTCCATTCGTCTATTCGGGCAGTCAAATCCGTATCCAAAGCGGAGCGCAAGCAGATGATTGTAGATTATATTTCCGAATTTCTGGACGCTTCGCCTAAAGAGATCCCCTTTAATGAAGCGGCATGGCGTGTCATGCTTGAACGGGCTGACATCACAAGAAACCGGCGGATGATTATGCGATTTATTGACGGTAGCGAGTACACTTATATCATTCCTAATTACTCGCCCATACGTAGAAGGAACCTGTTATAAGAAAAAGCCCGCAACCAGCAATTAACGGCTTAGCGGGCCATGCAATATTGTATTCGTCTACACATGCACACAAGTTCTATTCTTGAAAACAAATCCCAGACGTCCATCTCGGTGGATAGTAACCTTTTCAACTGCTACCAACCACAGCTTCTCATCAAACTCCTCGACCACAAACGGGCGGGTTTCGATTTCTCGGATAAACCTGTCCAGTATCAGTAATTTGTTTTGGCGGTTTCGCCGCTGATCCTCCAGTTCGGCAACCCGCTCCGTTGCTATCCGGTGCCGCTCCATATATCCCTTGTGCCGTTCGTTAAATTCATCCTGATTAACGGCAAAGCGGGCATTTTCATAAATGGCTTTTCTTATTAGTTCGGAAACAACCTCAATCTCGCGGTGCAGTTCCGCGAGTTCCGTTTCAATTGCCGAGCAGTCGCATAAGACCTCTTGGGCCAACCGGCAGTTGGCGAGCAGTTCATCCCGACTACCCATCAGCATATTAAATGCCGCCAGAAACCGCTGTTTAATTTCATCTTCTGTGAGATGGGGAGTTAGGCAAGGTTTATCGTTTTTGTACTTCTCATTGCATCGCCATACCGTGCGTCGGTACTTGGTGTTTGAGCCCCAGACCTTGGAGCCGTAAAAACCGCCGCACTCACCGCAAATTATTTTTGC
>JAJZSC010000085.1 GCA_021849995.1 Bacillota bacterium
CGAGTTGGCGGGTGGCACCGTGATTGAACGCCTGGCGTGCAATGCCGTGCACCCTGAAACCGGCCGCGGTCAACAACTCCGTCGTGCCATCGTCGGAGGCAGAGTCAATGGCGAGACAATCAAGACCGGCGAGCGACTGCGCTGCCAAGGCATCGAGAAAGACGGGAAGAATGGCGGCGGCGTTGAGGGTGGGGAGACAGAGGGCACATTTCACGCCGCAAGCTCCGCCAACCACTCCGCACCCTTCACAATGGACACTGGGCGGCGGTATTCTTCCTGCCACGTTTCATGCATAAACGTCCCCAAATAGGAGACAATAGATAAAGTGAGGGGGCGATTCATGGCGACCATTTTTCCACGCTTTGCACAATAGTCAAGACTTTTACGCAAAACCATGAATAATAGTCGCAAAGCCCGAGTCGATGTTATTCGGGGATAGGAGCTGGATTGGAAAAGTTGGGGAGTTGCAGCGAGGTTGAGAGGGGCGAGGACTGAGGGCAAACATCAAGGGGGTGCTTGATCAAGGGCAAGCAGATTCGCAAGAAATCCAATAGTTCGAATTGTGCCGTGTTTGAAAAACCGGTATTTGAACATTGTTTTGACACGTTCGATCTTCGACATATAAGGAAGGTGCGCATAGGACTCAACCAGCTTTAACTGACTGGGGGTCATGCGGTCTCGATAGCGATCCAGTAGGGCTTGAGATTGTTTCATGGTTTTCAGCATTGACGCTCGAACCTCTTGAGTGCTTTTCGCTTGTTTCAAAATCCTCCGAATCCCCCATCGTTTTGCGCCGATATTGTTGTCTCCATGTTGTCGATACAGAACAGTAGGTTCATCCAGATAGATGACCTGACCAAAGAGAGCAGCAACGAGCGTCAGCCACCAATCGTGCATGATGGCATCGTCCGCAACCGGCACTGCGAGATTGGCTAAAGGGCGGTTGATCATGACAGTACAACCAGTCACTACATTCTGCGGCATCAACCGGTTCAGGGACATGCCTAAGCTTGGATCGAGGTTCTGATATTTCAAGAAGGAGGGAGAGATCGGCCGCAGTTCACGATCAACGACGCTGAGGTCAGTGTGAACCAGCAATGGGGTATCGGAACCGTACCGTTCTTCGGCGGCCCGCATGGCTGAAAGAGTCTTGTTAATTTTATCAGGAAGCCAGACATCGTCTTGATCGCAAAAAAGCACGTATCCTGAGTCAGTGTGCCTGAGTAAATTTATGAAATTGTCTGCCGGTCCCAACCTGCAATTATCGTCCTCAATGATGGTCACCCATTCAGGATGGGCAGCACGAAAAGCTCGCAACATATCCAATGTGGCATCATTCGAGCAATCATCACGGAGGATCAGTTTCACCGGCCAGCAAGTTTGCGCTTCAAAAGAAGTCAGCAAAGATGGCAAATAGGCAGCGCCGTTGCACGTGGCGAGCAGTATGGAACAGAACGACTCGCTTGTCATAGAGGACCTATCCCTTTTATGTCACAGTCAAGCTCTAGAGGCAGTCTGATGCGCCAGGTCTGAAGTCGAGAGATTTAACGAACTGATGATTGCTTCGTTGCAGACGAATTGCGGATACTCTTTATTGCCTTATAAACACTCTTTACTGCAGCGGATACGGTCCAAAACCAACGTTTAGATGCCAGATAGGCAGCAAGTTTCTGGGCATGTGGTGGGACCGATTGTAGTGAATCGGACGATGTAATTTCCTCCGGGAGCATCCCTCGGCACATAAAATCATAGACATAGCAAATACTGCTATCAAATTCTGCTCTTCTCGTGCTATTCGCCCAACACAGCGGATTGGACAACAAATCGCTGTAGTATTTCTCGAGAATATCTATTGAATCTTCCCACCCCCATTGATTAGCGGTCTTCTCCCCTCCTTCAATGAGGCGATCTCTCAGGCTCTGATCGTCAATCAACCTTTGTACTGCGGCACGGGCGCCCTCAATGTCCTGTGGTTCGACGACTATTGCATTGACTCCATCTTCAATATACTCATCGTATCCTGTCACTTTACCCACTACCGACACTCCGCCGCAGGCCATCATCTCCATTGGCGGACCGAAGAAACCTTCAACACGACTGAGCTTCAATAAAATATCACAGCTCGAGTAAACCCTGCGCATATCCTGCATGGGAAAATGTTCAAAAAAACGATTACACCGCCAATCCGGCTTGGGTACACCGTAGGAACTGACGCACCATACGTCCACATCCATCGGGCGTACGACTTCGAAGGCTTCGGACATCCCCTTGTAGGGAAGATTGATTGCACCTTCAAGCAAAATTCTCGGACGTTTACCCCGAGGTTCCAAAGGATCGCATTTGTGGAAAATAGTCAGATCCAAACCATTGGGAACTAGCTCGACACGATGGCCAAAAGTCTCATTCAGCCAATGCTTGATCCACTTTGCCTCAGTCAGGTAATTGACTCCAAAATAATAGGTAAGTGCTGTCAAATGTCGCCACCGCGTCTCTGGTGGATGAAAACGCGTCTCATCCGATTGCACGAAATAGCATTTTACCGTTGCCGAAACGCTCGATAGCAAAAAAGAAGTACTCCAGCCTGTAGCGACAAGCACATCCAAATCACCTTTCCAGTCATTAAGGCCAACAACTGGTACCCGCTGATCAGGAAACCAGTCCATCGGCTTGGCTTTGTCGACGGAAAGCAGGAATACTTCGTGCCCTCTCTTTGCCAAGCGGTTAACATGCTGGCAAACGACAGAAATCCCTCCGGAGACATCGCAGTTCGGTATGATGTAACCAATTTTCATAGATGTCTTCCTTGTGTCACTTCTGTTTCGCTCCAAACACAATTACCATTATGTACTGGGCTTAACGTGCGGGAAAACCTATCCCGTTCTATTGAAACATTTAATCGTACTATTCATTACACGATATATCCAGTTGAGAGATTTCATTTGCAGGTTACCACTTCTTACTTCAAATCGCGGGTACCTATTCTCCTCCAGATCAGATATGAGATTGACAAATGTTTTCTTAGCATCAAGAAGTTCCTTCACCCTCGTCAAACCATTCTCTGATATTACCCTGCGCTCTTCCGGATGGGACAGATAGTACCCAACAGCCTCACGCAATTCGCGAGGTGTATTAATCTCAACATAATCAATATTAGGACGTAATATCGTATTGGGAGTTATTTTTTCGCTTATGACAAATGCACCGGTTGCAAGCAGCATTTGCAAGCGTGGCTCCCATGAAACTTCGTTTTCAGCGTGAATGTTGAGGCATATTCTCGACATATTCAAATACTCAACAAGTTGAGGGCCCCATATGCCGTGAGCTATATGTAAGAAATTATACATATGCTTTAAATAGGAAAAATAATCCTCTCTATGGTTTGTGCTTCGGCCAATAAAAAACAAATCCCACAATTTTTCCGTTTCAAGTGGCTTATAAATGTCTGTTGCAACAGGAAATGCAATTGATCCTGACAATAATAACCCACCGTTTTTCAGAAATGGTAATGAAGCCTCGTCATAATGAAAAACGTAATCAAATTTTTTATTTCTTATCTCACTAAAAGCAAAATATCTTTTAAATGAGTCATAACTGTAATTTAGTTTGTTATTGATATGCCTGGGGAAAGGTTCGCTGGAAAGGTTGATTTTTACACCTTTTAAACTTCTCAACAGCTCATCTGGTACAAACTCACCGCGAAAAAAAAAGTTAAAATCAGCATCAATATTTTCAAGATAAGAAAGGTCATTATACGTCATATTAAAATTATAAGGAACTTCATATACATCAAATATATCGTTCAATGCGTATTCGTAACAGAATCTGAAATATTCAGGCTGACAAATAAAAGCAATTTTGTGCACTACTTAATAACCTTTTTAATTATTTTTTTTGCTAATCGTAAAGGCCGAGTTAACTTCCAACTCAAAGAATTTGTATAACTGCAAATCGATTTTTCTAATTCATGAATATAATTAAGTTGTATTTTGTTTTCCTCGATAAGTTTTGCATTTGTAATTTGCGATGTTATATTACCATTAGTTTGTAAACTTAACCAACGTGCTATTGCCTGTAATCTGAAACATCCAAAGCGATCAACTCCATGTGTCTCAATCGCAAGGTGATATTGGTCAGAATAACAGTTTCCATAAGTTTTATTTTTAGAGAGAATACATATCTCAGGGCGTGGAATTACCCCTATTTTATATCCTTTTGAAACAAGGCGCATTATAGTTGACCACCCACAACGAATGATTTCATCAGAGCGTACGAAACCGCCACACTGACGAATACTTTCCGTACGAAATAAACCATAAGGATGGCCAAGAAGGTTGTTGACTTGGCTAATAAAAATTCCTTCCCCTAGGTAGCTTTCAACCTTTTCAGGAGGACGATTGTTATCACCAAGGTCAGAATATATACCAGTGTAAGATGTGACATACGCACAATCAGGATCAAGTTCCATATATCGTAGATATGCTCCAATACAAGAATTTGAAATTATCACAGACGTGCTAAATGTTGATACATACTGAGTTGTTACAACACGCAAACCCTCGTTTAACAAATCTCCGTCAGTATCACAATCAAAATAAATAACTTGATATTTTGGATAGTTAATTGATTCCAATATTTCTGACACATCGAGTACTTCTTTGGGAAGACATGATGCCCGTTTTAAAAAAATAACACTTTCAGGCGATTTAGTTTGCTGGCGGAGCATATTAATAAAGGAAAGTATCTCATCATAGTTATCTAAAATAACTAGACAAGTAACCGAGCTATTTACAGATATGCTAGTTTGGGCTTTATTTCTTTCATGCCATTCAGAATAAACTTTCATAAGATCATTGTATAAGTTCTCATTTATCAAACTTTGATCTTTAATGGCATCATCACAAAGATTTTTGGTAAACATTCTGCGGTCAGCAGGTGTCCTCAGCCACCATCTTTCGATACAGTCAATTAAGCATTCAGTTGTAGGGTTACTAAGGACATCTTGCGTATACTTAACTGGTATTAACTCAGGGATACCGCCCGTGTTGGTAGCAACAAAAGGGCAATAAGAAGAAATCACTTCAAGTACAGAATATGGGTGATTATCTGCTAAGTAAGGGATTACACATAGACTTCTATTAGCATTAGTCACTAACAACTTTAAGGCATCGTCTCTTTTTAATGAGTATTCCTCTACAATTATTCCATCACCCGCTATTTCATCATAATAACTGTTATATTCTATCATTTCATCACATTGTGGTCCTATTAACATAATTCTACGCAATCTACAACTAGACGAAACTAATTTACGGACTACATTTGTAAACAAGTCAAATCCCTTATAACTGTTTCTTTTCCCAAAAAAAATCAATGTATCTAAGTCTGCATAATTGTGTTTATGATCAAATGAAGTGTTGTAATTGAACGGAAGGCGCTCATATCTTTCTACTTTATTTTTAGAAGAATATCCTACACTCTTGTAAAAGTCAGCAATATATTTGGTAGGAAATTTAATTATATCTGCATTTTCAATAACATACTTTTCTTCAAATAGCTCTTTATCGTTTGGATCAATCCATAACTTAAATATTTTCTCCAGAGATATTCTAGAAGCATGACAGACTACTTGAGTCGTTAATTTTGTTGGATAAAAACCAGCATGCTTGCCTTGAATAAATCTAAAACCTTTACCATTGACATCTTGAAACTCAATAACTTTGAGATTATAGTAAATATATACTAAAGCATCTAAAACTAAAGTTACGGCATCCTCTAATCTAACATCTAAAAGAGACTCCCCCAAAAATAAAGACAAATAAAAATTTTTGTTCTGTTTGCAGCGATATAAATCAGGGAGTAATTCACCAGAACCTATCAACATTATTCCTAAAGCGTCAGGTGATATAATTTTTTCAAGCTCACCAACATAGGTACCAATACCTCCAGTAACTGCAGCATCAGAGTGCTCTTGAGATACGACTAAATACTCCATACTAGGAGGTGGAATGTATAGCGAATTTAAAAACAATTCGTAATCTAAACGAGAACATTGTATTTCAACTATAAAATACCCCGCTGCATTGCATGTTTGCTCAAATCTAGATATAGAAAACCCAGATGAAGTAAGTAACTGATGAACCTCAGAATATTTCCATTGCCGCCAGTATGCCCCATGAGTAACCTGACCATCTAAGGTATCTTGGCAATCAATGACAAGAACACACTCACAGCCAGATAACAATAAGTTTCTAAGAGAATGGAGAAAAGGCCTTGGATCCCTCAATCGCTCAAGGATGTTCATTGCTATGACATGGGTTCCACAATTATTTAGAACTTTGCATTCCCATTCTTCAAGAGATGCATAAGATTCAGGGTCAAGAAAACTTGACATATTAGTCTCTTGAGCAGATATTGAATCAAAGAAAAAAACAGATGAAAACTTATTCTGTATCTCTTTTGCATATTTACCGCAGTTAACAAATTGTACACTCTTCGAGCTCGGATACCATTCTAATACAATATCAGACAACTCTTCAATGAATGAACTTTCAATCGAATAATCAAAAATATTTACAAGAAAGCGTGGCACAGTGGTTGCCCCGAAATTCTTTAAAGGAGTCAAAACAGTTAAATCAATTTCCTTACTACGTGTCATTTTAGTTTGTTGTTCAACAACCCATGATTGATACGAGTGATCGAATTTTAGATTTGGGTATTTTTCTACTATACGCAAATACGATTTCTCTTGAATCCCCATATCATAGCGAGTAATCACAGCACGTTTATCGTCATTAGCCGTAACTGTCTTATGGTTATGATGCAAGATGATGTCTTTAACAACCTTACATCTGATAGGCTCGTCTGTGAAAATTGAGCGCAGAGCCAACTCCATGTCCTCTAGACCTATGAACATTTTTTTATCGTAAAGCCCACAGCGTTGAAACACTTTTCTGTTGACTACAGCTGCACCACCCGGAAAATAGTTTGTATATTCATCTAATAGTTCTTTAAATATTACTCTGTTATTATCAAGCAATATTTTGAGGAAGTTCACAAAACTATTTTCATGTATGTTGTAAAGCGTGGGAATGAATGCTTCAATTTCTTGGTTTTGAGAAATGTGACTGATTAAATTTTCAACTAGGTTCGTACTTTGTATTGTTATGTCATTATCAACAAAAAACAACCACTCCTCTTTTGTATGCTCTATTAAATAATTCCTCCCAACACCTACACCAAGGTTTTGCTCAGCATCAAACATAATAACATTTTTAAAGTCTTGAATATGCACCAAAAGCCTAGTTGTACTTTGTTGTGACGAACCATTATTGAGTATATATATTGGGATTCCGAATGGGAGGAAGCTGTTAATACTTTCAATGGTCTGATCGACTTTTTCGTGGAAAAGAATAAAAATTGCAATACTTAGATTGGACCCCTGTGAGCTTCCCATTTTACCAAAACAATATTTACAGTTTTCATGGGGGTATTGGCCAGATCTTATTTTTGCACGACATTCCTGGATTAGCCCTTCGTTGTACCAATCCTTATCATCGAAAATGTTTCCAAACTCAGATGACGGTGATATTTGGCGTTGACACGCACTCAAATCTCCAGCACCATTCACGTTAATCAATGTCCTGTAAGAAGGGCAATTGAATATAAAATTATCTATATCGACGTATACAGGACGAGCACCCGGTAAATTAAGGCAAGACAGCAAACAATCAATTTCGGCAATAATATCTTTGTCATTTACAGTGATTATCTTTTCTACTTCCTCTTTTTCAGAAATATCATAGGCGAGGTAGTTAGTAATGTGAAGAAAATCGGCACCAGATTCTCGCGCAATATGTATTATTTCCTTCAGATCTTTATAATTTTTTTTATTAATAAAATAAGAAAAGCCTATATTTGAAAGATGTCTTCGCATCAAAGAAAAATTATTAACAACTAAGTCAAAAACATCTAATTTTACAGCTTTTTCATAAGAGTCGCGATCATAACCATACAAACTAATTGAAACATAATTAGGATGACTTTTTAACCCAATAAGGCTTTCAACATTACTCCCATTTGATACAACACCGACGTATTTCCCAGAGTTGATTAAATAATTAACGATGTCTCCAAAATGGGAACAGAGGGTTGGTTCTCCGAGGCCAGCAAGACAAACTCCGCGTAACAGCGGGTATACAGTTAGTAAACGCTTAACTGTTTCGACCGTCATTTCTTTATAGACATTTACACCTTCAATCTGTCTTTTACAACCCTCACACCTGAAATTGCATTTATTAGTCAAAAAGAGCGTTGCTTCTATTGGATTTGTCTGGGGAGAAGTTGACAATTGGTTCATCGTGACCTAACCCTCCAGAGTATTTGAATGCAGCTGATAATCTAAATATAGCTTCTGATATTTTTCGTCCATATCATTATATATCTTCTGCAGATCTTGATACATATTAGTAGTAAGTAGATAATCAGAATATAGTTTTTGGTATTTGTCTTCTAAATCATGGCAAATTTTTTGTTGGTCTTGATACAAATTGGTAGTAAGCATGTATTGATTGTACAAATCTATGTATTTAGCATATTTTTCAAAATACAATGGACCTAGAAACACACTACTGCTGGATGGGAGAATGGTACTGAGTTCTGGCTCATCTAAATCACGTAATGAAGCTGCGAATAAAAAAATCCCCAGATCTTTTAAATCCTCAGTGTATTTAATACTCTCAATCTGAACTGGAGAAATTGAACCGATGCTTTTAGTCAGGGGATGAGTTTCAATGCACAACCTTATTTGTGAAAGATATATATTAACGAAATCGAAATATTTGGACAACAATTCTTTAATGCAATTAAAATCAAATCTAGTCAAATGATACTGATTTCCGCCATGATATTGATCATGATGTTCGTCTAAACCCCTCGTAGGAACAGAACCCAAAAAAATCCCATCTTTTTTGAGAATGCGGCGAAATTCTTTCATAGCTAGTTCTGGTTGCTGTAAGTGTTCAATGGTTTCCATTGAAACAAGAACATCTATAGATTCGTCTTGTATGAAAGTGAGGTCATAAGCAGATCCTACGTAAAAGGAGCAAACATCAGAACTATAATTTATCTTTGCCTTATCGATAGCTTCAGGAGCAATGTCTACACCAATGTAATTCGTGACACGAGGATTATTCACAAGGTAACGTGAACCATATCCAATACCACATGCTATATCTAATACAGTTCCATAAACACAAGAACTCGCCCATTGGTAACGAT
>JAJZSC010000086.1 GCA_021849995.1 Bacillota bacterium
TAAGGGCCCGCTCCTATTCATTCAGCGTGTTGGCTGCAAACCGTGCGCATAGCGCGGGTATCAGCCCGAGAGGGATGATACTTGCGCGGCAGGATCCTTGACCCCAAGCAGCGAGCCCGCTTTAAGCAGGATTAGAGAACCCGGCAAAAAGTTCCCGACCAATGGAAGGGAACTTCTGGCCGGTTGACCCAAGCAAGACGAAATGAGTGCCTTGCGAGCGGGGGAGCATAGTTGGGCCAGAGAAGTATGGCCTAGAATTATGCAATACAGGTTTCATAAAGAAGCCAGACAATAAGCAACTATAGCAGGGGACCTAAGATTCGGCCTGTATGCCTGTTCATCCGGGTATTCCTGCTTGTGCTGGTCATACTCCACTTGGGCTGATGGGCTGCGAATTCCTTCCTGCGTAGTCATATTGCAGTCGCAAATTATATTTTGCGATCGATATAGAAGTATGCGAATTTATATTTGATATTTGATATTTGACATTTGATAATTTTTATATATAATATGAAATATAAAACATTAAATATTAAAAAAGGAGGGTTTTTAATGAAAGTTGAAATCAAGCTAAATTCCGTAATAGAACAGAAAGAAAGAGAATTGCATGAAAAATTTCCATTAACAAAGATCTCAGAAGACATCCAATTACCAATAGAAACTTTGGAGCTTATGACAAACTCTCACTTTATGGATGTTAGTGAATTAAAAATAGGTGAAATTATTAAGGTGTGCGACTACTTAGGCGTAAACTTTCATGATTTCGTAGTTGTTGAAGGTTCTTCTCCAGATGATGAAAATTCAGACAATAGTCCTTATTCTGCTTCTCGATGTTATTCAGGTGCGGATTTTAAAAACGCGCTATCCAAGTCTAAAAACTATGAAATTTATGATAGTATTCCCAGTCTCATTAACGAGATCGCCAATCTAATTGATAGCAACCCTAACGTTATTGCAGGCTGTGTTTCTAACTTCAATTTGAAGCTCCGTGATGAGAATATACTTACAAGATTCTTTGTGAAGAAAAATAAAGTGTATATCAAGAATGTACTTTTTGGAGGATCCATTAATGCTGACAAGCGAGCAATTTATAAAGATATCTATGCCAACTTTAAAGAAATAAAAGGTAAAGATACAATTGACAATGAAACGGATGTAACTACTTTAATTTCAATAATAAAAAACTATATATAACAGATATTCTTTAATTTAAGCTTAAAATAAAAACAATTGGTAACGAGTGCAGTTCAGTAATCCAATTGGCAAGACGAACATGACGATAAGAGTTAGTTCGCTTGATTTGCTAGTTTTAGTTTGACAGAGGTTAGAGCTATGTGAGTCGATAGGGGGACCATGCCGATACGGGCGGGGTATGCGGCATGCTAGTGGGATCGACCTATGGGCCGTCCGAAAACTCCATCTCCACTCACGATAGCTCAAAAGTTACCGGGGCCGGGGGCTGCTAATTCTACAGGAAATACTCGAAGGAACTGACTTATAAGTCGTCATTTCAATCTTCCAGTATAACCGAATTGCTCGACAAATCTTTGTACAAAGGCTTCATTCTTACCAACTAGTGAATCAATGGTCACCTTAAACACTTGAGATAGTTTCTTTGTACGAGCTTACACATCCATAAAAGGTCATTTTAAAGTTTTTCCAAGCCTTAGCCGCTGAGAAATCCATCCAACCTTATCTAGTAGATGGTCATCAACTTATCAGAAGCATAAAGGTATTCATCAGGATTAATAGAAAAGTTACTAGCTACTAAAACTTTAAAAGGGGATAAGAATATGAGTGAATGTAAAGTCTCAGATAAGAATATTGTTTTAAATGACTATAATTTCTCAAAAGATAATAAAGTGCTTGTAATCTTTTACAGATATAAGAACAGGGTAAACGTTAGTACTGTCATCAGGGAAGCTGATGGTTACATTATAAAAAATACTCCATCTTCCGGGATAAGCATAGCTGATAATGCCCAAATAACGCCAATTCTCGTAAAGAGAATTACGCATGATTTGCAAAGAAAAAAAGAACAACAAAAAAAAGAAAATTCAAAAGTAAGCAGAGCCCTACAAGCAAAGCTTATCTTAAGAAATTTAGGTTTAAAATAACTATATGGAAAAGCAGAAGGGGTCCAGAGTATACTACTGACTTCCTTTTTGCGTTTCCTTAGACTCTATATTATGTTTACCTTGCTGGGCTCAGCAGCCCCTTCTCTTTTCGATATATTAAACACTCATAATTCGAAAGAACTACCTCTCTCGTAGGTTACACGGAATTGAGCCAATAAGCAAACCAGTTATTAAAAGAAGCAAGCGAGACGAAGGTAATTTAACAAGGAAGTTCGCACACCACGCAAAGAGTATCGGACTTCCTTTCCAAAAAACGTACTTCCGAAGAAGGGTTTTAATTTTCTCGTTAAAGTAATTAACCTCTTTCAGTAAGCGGCAAATGGAGGGAAGTAGTTTGAATAAAAAATCAAGTCTACTCTTACATGATGAAGCAGAATGTATTTACGCCCATGTCGATAAGGAGATCAATATTAACCCAGAATGCAGGGCCTTAGAATCGGAGAACAGAAAGTTAGGACGAGAAATGATGGAACTGCTCGGACCCAACCGTACATTGTTTGTAGATTACGAAAAAATTGCATATTTATTGGAGAGTTATCGTGTGGAAAGCGCTTACAAAATAGGGCTTAGGGGAACATCTTGCCAAGGAAAATGCCGACCAAAATGCCGACCAAAATATTAATAAGCATTTTAAACACTTTATTGAGCAACAAATAGTTGCGATTACGAAACAAAGTGGCAATTATGAAAGGGTTGTTGAACACGCATAAATACTAGAAATTCAAAGAGTTGCGAGAAACGCAACAAATTACCTTGGGGTGGTAGAGGTCGCATGTTCAAATCATGTCGCTCCGACCAATTAAGTTATAACAAGGGTTTAATAAACCGAGATGCGAACACCTCGGTTATACAAGGCCGCAGTGAGCGGCGAATCTGAAAGAGCAAGAAGCCGCGGCAAAGTGGACTACTTGCTCTTTTGCATTCCTTTAAGTATTAACACTACAAGAGTTGCAAATGCTACCGTAAACATAAGTGCTTCATACACAGTCGTAAGCCTCACCTCCTTTCGGAGGATTGGCCGCCCGCTCGCCATTTTTAGGCGAGTTAATATGGTAAAAAACGTTAATGTATTAATCCCGGTCAAAAATAGAGATATACCCTATCCTTCGGATATTAAGAGTAACTCAGGTGTTCATAGAAACATTCAATGGCTCTATTGAGGGTAATCCGGATAACAAATATATCTTGAGACTTAACTATAACAAAGATAACGATACTATATGGAAAGATGAACAGGAACTAAGATCAGTTATTAAGAATCTCCGAAAATTTGCTGAAGAACTTGAAGCTTACGCATCTGAAATCGGTGATGATACAATGAAAGGACAATTAAAAACATATATAGCTTTTGTTAGCGAAAAGGCCAACAAGTGTGATCCTATTAGTGATATTCTTAATGTATATCTATAACGATGTCAGACGCAAAGATATCAAGAGGTAATACTTGTAATAAATTAGTAATGTGTTGCTGAGAAGCTTGAAATCCTCGCTACAACCCATTTTGTTTTAGGTTGTGGGTTTGAAAAAAAGAGGAGTATCTGGCAGCTCAAGATTCTCTGTTTGATTGGGGGTTTCTGTCTACATGAAATCTCTGATTTATGGACAACAAAAAGGCAGCAATTTTCTATGCCGCTTAAATACGTCGTGTAGCAATGGGCCCAGGCAGTGGAGCGACGAAGGGGGGAACGTTGCTGGGAAGGCGACTGGGTCAGGTAATGCAAACCCAGAGTCAGTATTGACCAAGGAATCCAACCCGCATATAATAATGGAACAGATCCCACCACGCCTCTTAACAATGCGTACCAAGGTGGGCCTTTTTTTCTGAGAGAATCATATTGGCATATGGAGAAGGAGCAATATGGGTGAGCGGCATTGATTTCTTGTTGTCGAATATGCAACGATTATTTACTTTAATCGTTCCAGAATTTTATCAAATTGGTTAATTTTATACTCTAAACGGCCTTGTCTAAGGTTTTTTCTCCGCTCTTCCCGACCTTCTACTTTCCCCAAATCCCTTGTTCCATATAAGGAATCAATTAACATCAAAACATCTCCTGAAAGATTATTAAATGGGACATCGGAGTGATTTTCCATTTCTTCAGCATGATCAAGAGAACTATGGATTTGAAGGTTGACCCAGGCCATGTCAATATCCGCACCTAGCTTTTTATACTCCTCGTCAGAATAATTCTTAGCGATATCTTCTTTAAGTAAAGGTTTCGTTTGTTCCCAGAGCGTAACGACGTGTTGTTCATAAGAGACATTTTCAGGATTATTCTTTGCAAATATAATTCTTAAATTATCTTTTCCAGCAGAGGCACCTGAATCCTTGTGATTACCTGTTCCTGTTTGGTTACTTTGACTACATCCAGGGAAAACAATAATTGACATTATCAATATTAAGATCAGAAAGGCTCTATTCATAATTCATGACCTCCATTGTTATAAATATCTTACGAGTTACTTACTCTTGTTTCTTTGTTCAGGCGATAGGCTTCTACCAAATCTGATACATCATCGGTATCAAACGTAATCATGTAAAAAAGTTCAGGACCTCTTATCATGACGCGCATATTATTTGTACCACCGCTACCGCCAAAAGCATATACAGAAGGCCTGCGTATATCTCCTCTTATATATTGTGTAAAATCCTTAGCCTGTTGCATACCAATATTCAGATCAGGCCCGATATTATATTTAAGAAAAGCATCTGCTTCCACAAAAGTTAAAACTTGCAGGTCTTCGATCTCATCAAAAAAAATATGCACAGGCGGAGGGTCAGGGTGTTTTTTATTCCACATCGTTACCAGCTTAATTGTCAAACCATCTTCTGTCAGGGTATAGGTAGGCATTCCCCTGAGCGCCTTCTTCGTGAAAGAAGCAAAGTTACGATCTAGTATTTTACGGGACAAGATGTATATCAAAAACCCCGAAGTGAAGAAAAATATATTTGGAGTTATTGCTTTAGGCGAATACCAAAACTCATGCAAACACAGAACAAGGAGTGCAAGGAAAAGAAGCATAAACAACCCTGTATTGAGGATATCTTTAAATTGCATAAAGGTTGCAATCTTTGACCAAACGGTCTGCGGCTTGTAGTTCAATGCGCTCTGCCTTATTTTAATTCCATCCCTTAAACGCCACATTCCTGCCTTATATGTTATAAGGGAAATCATTGGTATAAAAAGCCAGAGTAGTGCATTGGCGATAGGTGATTCCATTGAGAGTGAATTAATGTGGTACTCCCCCAACAAAGGCGATATGGCTGTCCCTCCTTTTGGTGGAATTAGAGCAAGAGACAATGTAAATATAAAAACGAGAACGGACATCATGAGTAGCCCTATCCCTATCATTACCTCATTAACTTTTTGCCTTTGAACCAAATTTTCAACACCTCCAACCTTTGATTTTAATTATTGCCTGGATGAATTTTGAAATAGTTTTAAAGGCTTTTCAAATACAATTGTTCCTTTGTTAACATGCTAAAGTTACTTATGCTTTAGTAATTTATTATTGCTAAATCAAAATAGAATCGCTACACCCCTATTATGTCTTTTAATTTTTCTTATGTAATCACCCTGAGGGTGACTGAAGAATCAAAACAGGGGTGATTTTAGGGGTGATTCGTATTTAATCATTTAGTGGATGAAATGGAAATACTGGAGTAAGCGCCGCGCTGGCTGGCCTTTGCTGGGCCGAATCCTTTCCTCCTCGTCGGCAACCGCTGGGGTTCTGACTAGCAGCTGTCGCTGTGCGAACATTGAGAACAATATCTGCCCTCTGTTAATGCTATTATTGATGGGATTTTATAATTAGTAGTTCTCAGCAAGGCCAATGTATATGCTCAGGTTAACTTTTCCCAAAGCTCAAATAGTTGAATGGGTAGCGGAATGCCAAATATGCCGAGGGATTTTGGACATTCATCGATGAGTTGCCTCATGGTGAAATCGAGTTGACTAATTACTTAGTCATATGCATATAAACGATCATTGATATAGATAGTTGTTTATGCTAAAATCAATAACAAAAAGGTGAATGCTATGGAAGATTACATAGAGGAGCAAACATTTTTTAAAGCTTTGGCAGACGCGAATAGGCTAAGAATAATCGAAGTTCTTTCTTTGGAGTGCAAGAGCGTCAACGACATATCAGAGTTAGCTGGGCTTTCACAACCCTTAACCTCGCACCATTTAAAGGTCTTGACCAAGGTCGGGATAACCCGTGCCGAAAGCAGGGGAAGCTTTAATTATTACTGAATAACTAACCCGGTGATCTGGAAGATCATAAAAGACTGTCGAGGTTTTTTGCAATCCATTCGGTGAGATTAAGGAATAAATCCCCATCGTTGCAGCTTTACTGCGAAAAAGAATATGAATTAGGGGTGTTGCTATGATTGAAACGTTCAATACTACTCAACCATCTGCAAGTTGCTGAGCGCCGCAAAATGATGCTGGTCAGCATCAAGTGGAAACTAACACGGAAAATTGCCAAATCTGTGGTCAATCGCTTAACTACTTTAGTGTGGGTAGAGAAATGACCTGTCACCAATGCGGAAAGACTGAAATAGGCAACATAAGCTGTCCTAATGGGCATTACATATGTGACGATTGCCACGGGAAACATCTTTTCGAAATCCTTCTGAAGGACATTCAAACAACCCAGGAACAAAATCCCTTTGCGATTGCTGAGCGCCTCATGAGCGATAAAAGAGTGCCAATGTTAGGTTGTGAGAACGCCTGGATCGCCGCCGGTTCTTTCCTCTCGGCACTTAAAAACGAAGGAACGCTTAAGATAACCGACAATCAGATTAGCGAAGCTTTACAACGAACGAAAAGACAAGCCATCGGTGGATATTGCGGTTTAACGGGTGTTTGTGGCATTGCCCCAGCCATTGGAGCCTGCTTTAGTGTTATTCTGGGAGCAGCGTGTCCCAAGGATCAAGAAACAGCAAAAACCATGACTGTTGTGGGTAACATCGTTCAAGCTATTGCCACTCTTACTGGTCCGTGCTGCTGTAAGGCTTTTGTCAGGGTTGCCCTTACTGAGGCCGTAGCATCTGCGCGAACGTTCTTTAATGTCTCCTTGGCCGCTCCCGATCAGATTGTTTGTACTTATAACGAACGACACCCACATAAATGCCGAGAAGAGAAATGCCCGTATTATAAGCAAACGGATAAGGCAGTGGAAATTTTTAGCATTTCAAGGGAGGAAGGGAAGCAGGTGCATCAGGAGTTAAGCAAAGTTGAACAGCTCCAGAAAAGAGCAGTAGAGCTGGGTGCTCAGGGCGCAAAGCTAATTCAGACAAGTTCAATTGCCGTTGCAGAATGGGTACAATGGAAATGCAAATATGGATGCCCCTTTTATAATAAGGATTCATTGCACCCGCCTTTATCGCCAAGCGCGGAAGAGACCAAGAAGGTGCTTAAGGAATATGATAAGGCACTGTTACTTACGGGTTCCGATGGACCGCAATTATCTCAACACGCAATTAAGCTTGAACATGAGGCCTATGCAATGGGATATTACAAATCATTTGCTTTGTTGGCCTTGCCCTTCGGTACGGGCTCTTCCTGACAAACGGGGCAAAATGTGACTCAGTCTGAGTCACCCGTACCCCAAGGGAAAAACAAAGATGTCAGGCCTTTGATGGAGGCTTGTGGCATAGATGTATTTAAAACTGCCAGGGATAACGGATATCAGATCGATACTAAAAAAGAAACCTATGGACAGTGGAACTATTTTGCTCTCGTATTGCTTGAATAGAATTATCTTACCGAGTAGCGGCTTCAAAGCCGCTTTTTTGTTGCCATTGCAGCTGGGTATAAAGTCGTGTTAACGGCAATATGGAAGGTACAATGTCAAATAAAAAACAATGCAATATGTGCGATGGAAGAATGGTGTAAATCAAAGCCACTTCTGGAAAATCAATGAGTTTAAGGTAAACCATAGAGTCGTTCATGACGGAGGAGAGTTATCTTAAAGATAGCTTTTGCGGGATATGAAGGCTGGGAAGTTTTTTTGGAATTCTTGAGACTTTATTTTCCATTTAAATTTTTAATCCAATCATCTGTAGAAATCACCTGGGAGAACCGCATAGCTTGCGTAACAAGAATGGCGTTGTGAAGTTCCTTCGCTGATATCTTTCCAGCATAATTTGATACATCCATAGTGCCGGTAGCATCTGACAAAAATTCAACTGAGAAACCGAGATGAACTGCCTGTCTTGCAGTCGTATCGCAGCACATCTGAGTCATGTATCCACAGATGACAACTGTATCTATACCCATTTTCCTCAATAAATCTTCAAGTTGGGTATCTGTAAAGCTTCCTGGCAATTTCTTGTTTATAATGCATAAATGTTCTTTTTTGAGGAGCTCCTCAAGAATATTCCATCCGCTACTGTTTTTAATAAAAGTAGTAGCGTTTTTTTGCGGTGCTTCATGTCTGATCAGAATTACTTCTATTTTATTTCGATTGGCTGCATCTACAGCTTTAAGGACATTATCGAAACTGCCTTCAGGATACGTAACCGGCATCTTTCCAGTAAAGTATTCATACTGTACATCAATCACCATTAATGCTCTCTTCATTCATGATTCCTCCAAACTTTCACCCTAAATTTTGTTTGAATTGTGTGTATTCTGCAAAGTCTCTTGCTATAATTATTATACAGACTTATGTAGTTGTGCCGGGAAAGTATTGGAGGTTTTTTGCTTTCTCCAGGAAAGGATTTAACGAGAAATGTTTGATAATACTGACTTGGAGATTTTAAAACTATTAAAATCAAACTGCAAAAGGCAATTTAGAGATATTGGCGAAGTAGTTCATTTAACTGGACAAGCAGTTTCCAATAGAATTTCAAGAATGGAACATTTAGGAGTAATAAAAGGTTATACCGTGTTGCTTGATGAAAAAATGCTTAATAAATCCTTAACCGCTTACATAACCATTTTCATGAAAACAACTAATCATGAAGTATTTTGCAAATTTTTATCGAATAATGAATCAGTATTGGAAGCTAATCGGATCAGCGGAGAGGGATGTTATATGCTTAAAGTCCAGGTTAATTCCCAAGAGGATTTGAATGATTTTTTAGATTCCGTTTTGAAATATGGAAATTACCGAGTTAA
>JAJZSC010000087.1 GCA_021849995.1 Bacillota bacterium
CAGATAAAATTCTGCTAGACCTTCATATGAAACCATCTGATCTGGCCTGTGCCGTTATAGCAGGAAATACTACAATGACCCAACTCTTTTTAGGGATAGATGCCCGCTACATCCGTCTTGAGCCATATATTCCTACCCTTAATTTTTACCCTCCAGTTCAAGCAGGGCAAACCGGGCTTCACATTTCCTCCGAAGGTTTTGTATATTCCTTTCCATGTGTTGCTAGCTATGTCGGTGGTGACATTGTTGCTGGAACACTTATCACTGGTATGAACGAATCAGATGAGTTACTCCTCTTTATTGATATCGGTACGAATGGCGAGATTGTCCTCGGTAACAAAGATTGGTTGGTATCTTGTGCTTGTTCTGCAGGTCCATGTTTCGAAGGTGGCGGAATTACCTTTGGAATGCGTGCAATGCCAGGAGCGATAGAGCACATTCGAATTAACCACAGAACCTTGGATGTAAAATTAAAGGTTATTGGTCAAGTACTACCTGTCGGGATATGTGGGTCAGGTCTTGTCGATTGCCTTTCCGAGCTAAAAGAAGCAGGGATAATTGACAGAGCTGGTAATTTTCAAGTCGAACATCCCTCTAACTCCCAAAGGGTAAGAATTACCCCCGAGGGTAAAGAATTTGTACTAGCTTGGGCACATCAGGCTGGTGGCGATAAAGATATTGTCATAACAGAAAATGATGTGAAGAACTTAATCCGAGCCAAAGGTGCTATTTATGCTGGGATTCGAACTCTTCTACAAATGCTCTCGGTTGAAATTGATATGATAGACCGTATAGTTATCGGTGGTGGATTTGGCAACTACCTGAATGTAGAAGACTCTATTAGAATTGGCTTACTTCCCGATCTTCCCCTTGACAAGTTTGAATTTATTGGGAATTCCTCCGTAAAGGGAGCAAAACTAGCTTTATTATCTCAAGCAGCCTGGCTGGAAGCAGAAAAGCTCGCAAAAAAAATGACTTACATCGAACTATCAATAGGAACCACTTTTATGGATGAGTTTGTCTCGGCCCTGTTTCTGCCACACACAGATTTTACACAATTTCCATCTGTACTGAGACTTGAAAGCAATGGAGGCAAGGAATATGACAAAGTACATAGCGGTCGCGGGTAAAGGAGGAGTTGGTAAGACAACTGTTACAGCGTTACTTCTAAGACAATTGATTCAGCATAAGCCAGACGTTTCCATCCTAGCAGTAGACGCAGACCCAAATGCTAATTTAAATGAAGCTCTGGGTTTTACTGTTTCGTCCACAATTTCTGATTTATTAGAAGAGACAAAAAATCCTAAAGCAATTCCAGCTGGTATGCCTAAAGACATCTTTATCGAATATAAGCTTCAGCAATCACTTATCGAATCAAACCAGATTGATCTGTTAGTGATGGGAGGACCACAAGGTCCAGGTTGCTACTGCTACCCTAATGATATTTTACGTCGTTACCTTACTACCCTTGGTGAAAATTACGATTATGTATTTATTGATACTGAAGCCGGACTAGAACATATTAGCCGTCGAACAATTCCGCAAATTGACATTATGTTCGTAATAAGCGATTGTTCAGCCCGAGGAATCCGTTCGGCCGGTAGGGTTTATGAGCTAATTCAAGGACTTAAATCTTCAGTAAAGAGTGTTTACTTTATAGTCACTAAGACTACACCAGGTAGCCTAAATGCACTCGAAGGAGAAATCGTCCAAACTAAACTTAATCTAATCGGTGATGTGCCATTAGATCCCCTGGTAACTGAGCAGGATCTTGCAGGACGTGCCCTCTTTAATCTTCCAGATAATTCTATTTCAGTTCAAGCCATCAATTCTATACTTCAAAAATCTCAAGCAATTTAGTTTTACTGTCCATATGGCAAAATTCCTATTAAATCTGGTTTTCAAGCAATTAACATTATCCACCTATCTAAATTTTTACCGTTAGAAAGGAGAGATGTGATTATGCCTGTTGCTATTGTTAAAGAAAAATACGCAAGCAGGGTTGGGGAAGTAGTTATTGGAGCTACCCAAGAACAGGGTGGTACCCGAACCTCAGTTATCACAGTAGGCGGAGATAGTACCTTGCCATTTCTACACTTTGAAGGAAAGGTTCAAAACCGGCCGGTAATTGCGCTAGAAGTAACTGATGTCGTTCCTCCATGGAACAATATTATTAAGAGTTCATTTGAAGGAGTTATTGATAACCCAGCTGCCTGGGCTAAAAGATGTGTCGAAGAGTTCGGGGCAGACTTGGTATATTTAAAACTCATCGGTGCAGACCCCGAAGGGGCCAATCGCAGTCCGGAAGAGTGTGCTCAAACAGTCAAGGAGGTATTATCAGCAATCGGGGTACCCCTTATTGTCGGTGGTTGTGAAGATCCTGAAAAGGACAACGCAGTATTAGCTGCTGTAGCAGAAGCAGCCGCTGGTGAAAACTTACTAATTGGTTTTGCAGAGCAAGATAACTATAAATCCATAGCAGCAGCAGCTATGGTTCATAAACATAGTGTCATAGCGCGTTCACCGCTTGATATCAACATTTGTAAGCAGTTAAACATTCTTATCAATGAAATGGGGCTTCCACTTAATCGAATAGTAATTGACCCAATGATTGGAGGACTTGGGTACGGAATAGAGTATGCTTACTCAATCATGGAACGAGCTCGACTAGGAGCTCTCGCTAACGATAAAATGCTTTCGATGCCTGTTATTTGTACTGTTGGCTACGAGGCTAACAGAGCCAAAGAAGCAAATGTATCCGCCGACGAATTTCCCGGTTGGGGAGAGCTTGAGGAAAGAACCACTTTATGGGAAACATTAACTGCGACTGCTTTAATCCAAGCAGGGGCCAGTATCCTATTAATGAGAAATCCTAACGCCTTAAGGCTTGTTCAAGCAAATATCGCTGATTTAATGGAAGGGAATTAAATTAGTTACCTTACTAATTGTTATCAACATAGAACTAAGAAGAGGGAAAGGACGTGGGTGAATTGATAATTATCGGTGAACGGATCAACGGTATGTTTACGGACATAGGAGATGCTTTGCGCAACAAAGATCCAAAAGCAATCCAGGCTTGGGCTGTCAAGCAATATGAAGGAGGGGCGCATTATCTGGATGTTAATTCCGGCCCTGCTATTCCGACTGATGAAAGGCCTGAAGCATATGCTTGGATGGTTAACGTAATTCAAGAAGTTTGTGACTTACCTCTGTGTCTAGATTCTACAAACTATAATGCAATTGAGGAAGGGCTTAAGCTATGCAAACGCCCAGCGATGATTAACTCCTGTCCCGCAGAACGTTCAAAAATTGAGCGCGTTTTCCCTATGGCAGTTCAATACAATGCTAGCTTGATTGGTCTTACCATGGATAAAAAAGGTATCCCCAAGGATAGCGAAAATAGAATTGCCTTTGCGATGGAATTGGTCGCAGCAGCTGATGAATTTGGTCTCCCAATCGAAGATCTTTATATTGATCCACTTATCCTTCCAGTTAATGTTGCACAAGAGCATGCTCCAGAAGTCTTGGAAACTATCAAAATGGTGAAAACCTTGGCAAATCCCGCCCCAAGAACAGTTCTGGGTTTATCAAACGTCTCTCAGAAATCACCTAACCGCCACCTTATTAACCGTACTTTCTTAGCGATGGCTATGTCAGCTGGATTAGATGCAGCCATTATGGACGCTAATGACGATGACCTGGTAGATGTTGCGGCTACAGCGCAAATACTTTTAAACAAGAGTATTTATGCTGATTCTTATTTAAAAGTATTTAGAAGTCGCTAATAAAGATTTCTAAATTTATTCAGGTAAGTCTGGTTCAAGTATTGCTATAAAGTTTAGCCTCCATCCAACTGGGGGCTAAACTTTTTTCATTATTTTAGCCATCTCTTCATATGAATTATAGACAAATTCTATGAAGAAAATCTGAGAAAATAGTGGAGGTGGACAAACGTGGAAACTTACTACAATAATGATCCCAAAATTCAGGAATGGATTGATCAGATAATCGAAAAACTATTTACTGCTTGTCTATTGTCAGGTGCTGACGCTGATTCAGAGTTTGCACGCGGAACTGAAGTCGTGCAAAAAATTGCTTCATGTATGTTAGAAATGTCTGATTTACCACCTGAATTGTTGTTCGATGGGCTTCAACAATTGCTTGGGCAGCGACTGCCAGATACCAGGGTGATAGATAATTTTCCGGTATTTTATGAGTACATGGACAGAATGATTAAAGAGGGAATCCTCGCTACAACTGGCGATAAAGTTCTAGGAATCCCTCAGTCTCACATCCCTGAAACTCTAACAGAAACCCCCACTCCTTTCACCCTTTTGGATAATCGGTCAACACTAAGTTCAAAAATAAGCATTTCACGCTTTCCACGTCCAGCTCAATTGCCGGGTTCCCAATCATATTCCGTTTCCCTACGACACCTGCTTGAATCTAATCTAAATGAAAATGTCCCTTCGACTACAACCGACGAGAATTTAATCAAGTATATAGATAAAGAAGGAATTGCCGCAATGGTGGAAACACAGTCAACTCCTGCAATATCCGAAGCCAAAGATACCATTGCAATACCCGAAGCCAAAGAAACCATTGCAAGCCAAAAAACTAGATCAATAACTCCAGAATATGAATTTTCCCAGGAAGCTTTAACCGAAACACTAGATTTACTAACCTCTATACCTCAAATCGAACAATTGATGGAAAAAAATAAAAGACGCGTTCAATTTATACCTGAAAAACCAAATAATGCATCCTCTACGAAATCCTTATTAAACACCATAATTAGTAATCGAACAATCATTAAAGAAAAATCGGGCAACTGTAAAACTACTGCAACTTGTTCTAGCGTTCAGTATCCAAATACTCAATGCATACCTCAAATTGACGATCGCAGCAGCCCTTCAAGTTCGATTAACTCCATAGACCCATCAAATATTCCTTCAAAGATAGGCCTATCGACTACTGGTATATTCAGTGAAACTGAAGTTGATCATAGAGCAAGCTCCTCAGCAATAAAAATAGTTAACAAGAAACAAATAGTAAGTGATACAGATATAGAGAAGTTATCAAGTCAGTCAACCAACATTAAACCATCTTCATCTATATCAAGTCCCTTACCCAAAGCCCGTGTAGTTAAAAGTTCACAAATCCCTATAGAAGCTGAGCGTCTCGCACTGGTACTAAAACAATTTTTTCCGAACTCGTTAATTAAGTGGAATTTAGCGCTTGGGAAATACTCTTTTTTAGCCCAAGTTGAAAAATTACTTGTTTTTCAAAGTAATAATCCCTTGGATAACCATAAAGTGTGCCAGGAGATGATCAGGCAAGGTTGGAGAGTATTTTGCTGTGCTAGTGAAGATTTAGCTTTCCCTAGAAGGCTAGAAAGGGGTCTTCGCAACACCCTACGTTAAAGTAAGAATAATGAGTATAGGACTAAAGGGTACCCTATTAAGTGACATTAGCCCTATTTCAGCAGGCTAAATAGCTTTTTCATTATTTAAGTAGGAAATAGAACTTATGTGTCGAATAACACATTATAAATACTATTTCTAGACCTGCTGAAATGAGGGACTTTAATGTCTGACCGGCTGAATCAAATTTTAAATGATACTCTTTTAGTCATTGAATCAGGGAAAGAGGAGATTTTTTACATTGCTGAATCTACGAGAGCAGAAACTCAAAGACTAATTCAGGAGCTCGCCCAACTTCGACAAGAAATCGTTGAGCTAATTGAAAATGTGGATACTCAGCAAAAGATTAAAAGAAGAATGCGACAAAAGCTGATGGAAGTAAGCCGTGACTATAAGCGTTATACCGAAACAGATATGATGGAAACATATTCTCAAGCTAAAGATGCCCAAGTAACCTTACAGCTCTTACAAGCAAGAGAGCTCCAGCTTCGTAGCCGAAGAGATGAAATAGAGCGTTCTTTGCGTCAGATGCAAAATACTATCGAACGAGCAGAAAATTTAATGACCCAAGTTAGTACTGCAATTAATTTCCTGACCGGTGGAATTGAGGAAATCAATCAGATACAAAACATAGAGCAACGACAAGAGATTGGTCTTCGTGTTATAAAAGCGCAGGAGGAGGAGCGAAGGAGAGTTGCCCGTGAGATTCATGATGGACCGGCTCAGACACTTGCTAATATTGTTCTGCGTCTAGAAATTGCTGAGAAACTTTTAGAGCTGGATCCTAAAAGGACAAAAAATGAATTAAATGATTTAAAAAATCTTGTAAGGGCAAACCTTCAAGATATTAGAAGAATCATCTTTGATTTAAGACCAATGGCTCTAGACGATCTTGGGATAGTTCCTGCTATTAAAAAATATATTGATAACTTCCAGGAAACCTATGGAATACGTTGTGATTTGGTTGTGGAAGGAAGAGAAAGAAGACTTCTTCCAGCTATGGAAGTAGCTTTATTTAGACTTATTCAGGAAGGCATGACTAATGTTGCACGACATGCTTTTACAATCGATTCTAAAATCATCCTTCAGTTTCAGGAAGACTGGACCAAGGCTAAAATCATTGATTACGGACGAGGATTTAACCCTAAAAATGCGTTGGAAGCACCCGGAGAACACTTTGGCCTTATCGGTATGCGCGAACGTGTCGAAATGTTCTCGGGACGTTTTTCAATACAATCCTCTTCAGGTGCAGGTACAACCCTTGAGTTTTCAATTCCTTTCAAAAAAGAAGAGAGTGATCAAACATGATTAGGGTTGTGATAGCAGACGACCACCCTTTACTTAGAGAAGGTCTAAGACGTATTCTAGAGTTTGAACAGGATATTGATGTAGTCACTGAAGTTGGAGACGGTCAAGGTGCTATAAATATTGCAAGGTCGAAAAACTTCGATATCCTATTAATGGATTTAAATATGCCTGGTGTTAATGGTCTTGAAGCCTGCAGGGTTATACGAAGGGAGAAACCTAACATCGGTATACTTGTCCTTACTGTGGACGACTCAGATGAAAAAGTTTTTCAAGTCCTTCAATTAGGAGTAGCCGGCTATTTGCTCAAAGATGTTGATCCTAGAACACTGGTTGAATCTATTCGCAAGGTTTTCTCTGGACAACCAATTCTTTCTCCAACAGTTACTGGTAAGCTGCTCGGACAGCTAGCTCACCCAAATATTCCTAAAGAGACTTATGGTTTAAGTGATCGGGAACTTGAGATATTAACCCATATTGTGCGTGGATCTTCAAATCGAGAAATAGGAAAGTCTTTGTATATTAGCGAAAAGACTGTTAAAAACCATCTGTCGAGCATTTTCCGAAAATTAGAAGTCGATGACAGAACACAGGCTGCTTTAAAAGCAGTTAAACTTAAATTGGTGAATTTTGAATAACTTATTGAAGTGTCTATAATAGTACTTAATACTTACCATGTTTGGAGGTATTTGATGAAAATTAGCTTTATGGGCGCTGCCCAAGTTGTCACTGGATCATCCTACCTTTTAGAGACAAATGATTACCGCCTTCTTATTGACTGCGGAATGTTTCAGGGTTCAAAAGCTTTAAAAGAGCTAAATTATGGGGAGTTTCCTTATAATCCGGCAAGCTTGGACGCAGTAATATTAACCCATGCCCACACGGATCATTCTGGACTATTGCCCAAACTAATCAAACATGGCTTTACAGGCAAAATATGGGCTACTTTAGAGACTACAAAACTCTGTTCAGTTATGCTTCCTGATAGTGGTCATATACAAGAGATGGAAGTAGAGCGTAAAAATCGAAAACGAAGCAGAGCAGGACTACCGCCTCTAGAGCCGATTTATACGGCTGAGGAAGCGCGAGCTACTCAAGATTATTTCTCTGCAGTTAATTATGGTCAAAAAATTGTTTTATCTCCGTCCATCACATTCCAATTCTATGACGCTGGTCATATTTTGGGTTCTGCCCATGTACTTTTAGAAGTAAAAGATTTTGATACCACCAAAAAATTGCTTTTCTCTGGCGATATTGGGAATACTAATCAACCTTTTATCGAAGATCCAAGCATCATTAATGAAGCTGATATTGTTATAATGGAAACTACCTACGGGAATCGTCTGCATCAGGATAAAGCCAATCGCATGGAACAATTAGCTGAGATAATTCGATCTACATCAATAGCAGGAGGGAATCTAGTAATCCCCGCTTTTGCAATAGAACGAACACAAGATTTACTGTACTACCTGAAAAAACTACAAACTGATAACAAAATCCCCATACTTAAAATATATGTTGACAGCCCATTGGCGATTGCTGCAACTAGGATTTTCCAGGAAAACACCTCTAACTTTGATGACGAGACCCAAGCCTTAATCGAAAAAGGGGAAAACCCTTTATTTATGCCAAACCTGAGTTTTAGCGAAACTAAAGAAGATTCAATGGCTTTAAACCTTATAGAAGGTGGAGCCATTTTAATAGCCGCTAGCGGAATGGCTGACGCAGGTAGAATTAAACACCATTTAAAGCATAACCTTTGGCGTGAGAATTCAACTATCTTATTTGTAGGATATCAAGCCCAGGGTACCTTAGGACGTAAGCTCCTTGAAGGGGCTAAAGAGGTTACAATCCATGGTGAGAATATAGCCGTAAAAGCCAATATAAGACAAATAGACGGCTTGTCCGCGCACGCTGATCAAGCCGAACTTTTACGATGGTTATCTTCTCTCGCTGATAAAACTGAAAGAATAATTCTTATTCACGGAGAACCTGATTCACAAGCAGAATTCTCATTAAAGGTTCAGGAACGTTTTGGCAAAGTTCCACTTATTCCACAATTAGGAGAGACTTTTGAATTTATAGAAAATAAACTAATAAGACATGCCCCAGAACAAGCATGGATTAAACCTCTAGAAGATGATATTCAGGTTCCCTCTCAGCAGAAATCTGTTTCTCAGATTTCCAAACTGTATTTACCTCAGCAGCCAAGTCTTTTACCAACGTTTAATAAGAAGACTGACAGACGAGTTAGCCAATCTCAAGTTAATAAAGCTTATGTTCGTTTACGCCATCGCCTAAAATCTCTCATAGATAACGGTAGAAGGACTCAAACTCTAGATCGGGTACTTAAAATTCTTGAGAGCATGACTAAATGGTTAGAAGAACAAGAACGTGAAACTAAGCATTAAATCCAGGCATATTCAGCAGTCTGTCTCTTTATTCCTGC